>NZ_CP080267.1:3832500-3966000 GCF_019431375.1 Alcanivorax sp. | reverse complement strand
TGCCTGCAGGCCGACCGGCTTTCTGCCTATCAACAATGGGATCTGCCCCAGGATGAAGCCCTGCGCCGGGAAGGCGCCGGCGGCTATCCGGTTGTGTTCGAAGAAGCCATCGGTGGCGCCGAACGTTTCCGGCAAGGCGCCGGTCGGCACGGAAAATTCGAAGAGTGAGGCGCAAGTTACAAGTTGCAAGGCGCGGACTGGCTTATCCATATAACAAGCAGGCCGTGCCCGCGCTAATACGCGGGCACGGCCTCAGAGCGGTTATAACCTGATCCGCGTTGCAACTTTCAACTTGAAACTTGCAACTCAACCAATCAGCGGATCACCACAAAGAACACACCGCCATTGCGATTCACCCGCAACAACAGGGTGCCGTCCTTGTCGCCAATGGCACTGCGCAGTTCTGCCGTATTCTGCACATCCTGACGATTGGCGTTGATGATCACATCGCCGCGACGCAACCCTGCACGCCAGGCGGGAGAACCCTGCTTCACATCGTCCACCAGCACGCCACTGTCTGCATGCTGCAACTCCCCCTTGCGCAGGTCCCGCAGGCTGGCACCTTCCAGGTACTTGGAGACGGTCTCGCCGCTGGATGCCTGCTGGGACGACTCGCGGATGACCGCTGTCATCTCACGCTTCTTGCCATCGCGGAGGACCGTCAGCTTCACCTTCTCACCCACCGGCGCCATACCGACCTTGTTACGCAGATCCGCTGCCCGCTTCACCGGGCGGCCATCCACGGCAATTACCACATCACCACTTTTAATGCCGGCTTTTTCCGCCGCGCTTTCCTCCATCACCTGAGTGATGACCACCCCGCTCCGGCGGTCGACCCCAAAGGCCTCTGCGAGCTCGGCGGTGAGATCCTGAACAGTGACGCCCAGCACGCCGCGGCGAACTTCGCCATGCTCGATCAGCTGATGCATCACGTTCTCGGCCATTTCCGTGGGAATAGCGAAACCGATACCCACATTGCCACCGGCAGGGGCAATAATGGCAGTGTTGATACCCACCAACTCGCCACGCAGGTTCACCAGGGCGCCACCGGAGTTGCCCGGATTGATAGAGGCATCGGTCTGGATAAAGCTTTCATAGCCTTCAATCCCCAGGCCGGTTCGACCCAGCGCAGAGACGATGCCACTGGTGACGGTCTGCCCCAGTCCGAAGGGGTTGCCGATCGCCACGACGAAATCGCCCACCCGTAAACCGGTGGAATCGGCAATAGCGATTTGTGTCAGATCATTGGCCGACTCCAGCTTGAGCACCGCCAGGTCCACTTCCTCATCGGTACCCACCAACTCCGCTGACAATTCCCGGCCATCGGTGAGGGTGACTTCAATGGAATCCGCATTCTTCACCACGTGAGCATTGGTCAGCACATAGCCTTCCCTGGCATCCACGATCACGCCGGAACCGGCACTGGCGGCACGGCGCTCACGTTGTTGTTGCTCTGGGATATTGAAGAAACGGCGGAAGAAGGGATCTTCCATCAGTGGATTACGGGCGGTACGGATCCGCGTTTCGATGGCGATATTGACCACCGCCGGGGAGGTTTTTTCCAGCATCGGCGCCAGCGAAGGCAGCGCCTGGCCGTCGCCGGTGGCGGATGGCAGCGCCGCATGCACCGGCGACAAGGCGATGACACACAGTGCCAGCATCCAGACAACGGGTTGCAGCGGATTCTTGGTATTCAACAACGTCGTTCCTCCTGTAATGGGAAAACAAGCAAAAAAACGGTTTTCACCGGTGGAGACCTTCCCACCTCCTGTATGGCAAATGCAGTGGCCGCCAAGGGCGGATAGCAACGCCGTACATTTTTTCTGACATTGCTTCAGGCCGACGGTTCCGAGGCGAACAGCCTGACCCCGTTGTACTCACTGGATTCCCCAAGATCCGGCCAGGTGCAGGACTGCCATTGGCCCAGCAACTGGTACCCGGGCGGGTCCAGATCCGGCACCCGGGAATCGGCCAGCAGCACCCGGTCCGCCTGCTGGAAACGGGCCAGCAATGGCAGGTTTTCCCGGTCGTAGAGTATATCCGCCGCGGTCACCAGATCCGCCGCCGCCAGCGCACTGTCCAGATCCTGGCTTAGTTCGATCTCGACGCCGTTTTCTGCCGCGTTCACAGCGGTCGCGGTCAGCGCATCCTGATCCAGATCGCAGGCAATCACCCGGCCGGCCCCGGCCAGGGCAGCGGCAATCGCCACCACCCCGGAGCCTGGCCCCACATCCACCACACAGCGACCCTGCACCCACTCGGGGTGCGCGAGCAGAAACTCTGCCAGCACCTGACCGGACGCCCAGCAAAACGACCAGTATGGAGGCTCTTCCATAATGGCATTGACGATTTGCGGGTCCAGAGCCTGTTCAGGAAATAACTCATCCAGCAGCCATAAGCGGATCTGCGGCGTCTTCGGCAGCACCTGGCAGGACAGGGATACCGCCGGTAATACGCGGTGGAGCCGTTCATGCAAGGCGTCAAGGCCTACTCTTTCGTGATTGCTTGTCATACCCTAGGGCCTTGTTTCGCCAATTCAAATCGTCCAAGAGAATAACAAAATGACCGGCAGACAGGCATGGATCGGTCTCACCGCCCTTTTCCTCACTCTGGTGAGCCCATTACAGGCACGGGAAATCTGGACAGAAGGCGTTCCCGATCCCTACTTCGAGCACTTCCTGGACTTCTACAAGGCAGATCCCAGTGCCATGAGCCGCTGGGCATCCGGCCTGCGCAATATTTCCACCGATCAGCTCGATCGTACTCTCAAGGCGCTGGATACCACCCAGTTCACCTACCTTTACCCCATGGAGATGAAGGGCTTCGAGCTGGCAGCGCACAACGGCATCCCCACCGAAGAGCTGTCGCTGATGGCGGTGCGGGCAGGCAAACTGATTCCGATTCCCTTCCAGATCGACGAGTTCGACAAGACCGGTCTGATCTGGATCGAGGGTCACAATGATCACAAGCCGGAAGGCGAGCCCGGGATTTTTGATGATTTCGACGAACTGGCTTTCATGTTCCGCGACGGCGGCTGGGACCGTTTCGATCCGCAGCAGCATGCATTAAAGGAAGGCAAGATGCTGGAGGAAATCCGCCTGGATTCCCCCCGCAACCAACCCCGTTATATTTATCTGGTACGCAATAACAGCGAGCGCTCGCGGGCCGACTATGTGCAGGTGGATCTGGAGAAAGGGCACATCGAAACCACTCTGATGCAGATGGACTACGAGCCCAAGGATTTCACCCAGATCAAGGGCATGTCTCCGCGGTTGGGGCCACACAAGGACGAGAATGTCATCGACAATATCTACGTCAACATCAGCACCGGCATTTTCAACCAGAATCTGCGCGTGGATCTGGATACCCGCAAGAACATCAAGGCCACCCCTATTGCCGTCAAGGACGGCGCGGTCAGAGCCTCAATTCTGGTTAAGGCGCGTATCTGGTACGCCTATCTGCCGACTTTTTTCAGCCAGAAATTCCAGGTGGATTTTTACGAACAGTCGGTGACCATTCCTTCCCGGTTTGCCATTGGCAGCGTCAAGGTGCTGAAATTTTTCCTGATGTTCCTGCGTGAGCCCCGCATTCATTTCGCCATCGATTTTCATAACCTGGACGGCGCCCGCATCACCTATGATTCCGTCTATGGTAAAGGCCAGTACGGTACCGTGGATGGCGTGATGAACGATTTCGAGCACACCCTTGGCACTACCCGGTTACCCGGCGACTGGCTGCATATGGATTCCAACCAGGGCTGGGAAATGTTTTTCAGTAACCATATGCCAGTGGTTCCCGATGGCTTATTCGATGCCTTCCTCAATGGCGTGACCATGAACATGTTCTACGAGGACGACAAGACAAGCACCACCAAGCATGAACGCCACCCGGGCGCTACCCCACGATTGGGCTTTGAGAGTGAAGGCATGCCGCGCACGGTGATTGATCTACTCGGAGCCATTCCAAAACTGGATTATCTGGACATGGACAGTCTGGGCGAAGCCATTCTGGCATTGGCAGACGCCGAGGAAGATGGCGCCTTCGACAAATATGACGAGGTGGTCAACCAGCGCTTGCGAGAACTGCAAGAGGAAGAAGACCGTTTTACCACGGTAGAAGCCCTGGCCGATGCCTTCCTCGCGGACTTGAACCGGATGAATTTTTCCGGCATCGCCCGCGATGATTTCAACAGCCTGATGCGCCAGGCCATGTTGGACACCATCAAGGAAGTGGATCAGGTGCACCATGGCAAGATACTGCAACGCATGGTGGAACTGGCCGAGGAACGGGACATCGATATCGCCCGGCTACGCTACGCCACCATGGACAATACCCTGTGGTTCCCGGCCTGGGTGGGCGAAGGCGGCGCCGCCGACTTCCACTGGCAGGTCAGCCATGCTCCCAGTGCTAAACCTCTGGGTCCGGTGAGTGCCTCTGTCGCAACAGCGCCGTAAGAGCGGCGCTGTCCTTCACCTGCCCCTCGTCATCCAGTTCCGGATAGGGAATCCCCTCCGCATCGCAGAGCCGGGCGATTTTCTGGTGGCCCCAGCGGAACACCAGCTCGTGGTAACGGGCCGGATCAATGCGGGGCTGATCATAAAAGCCTTTGGCGCGACGCTGCTCGCAGGCTTCCGCCAGAATAATGGCCGCCGCCACGCTCACGTTGAACGATTCCACCATGCCCATCATCGGGATGATCACATGCTGGTCCACGGCCGCCGCCGCCTCATCGCTGACCCCGAACTTTTCAGTGCCCAGCAGCAGCGCCGTGGGCCGGGTGTAGTCCACCTCCCGGTAGGGTACGGCGGTATCGGACAGATGCGCCGCCAGGACCTGAACCCCCTGCCCCTGTAATTCGCGAATCACACTGCCGCTCTCGTCACGCTTGTGTACCTGCACCCAACGCTGGGAGCCCATGGCAGTGCCGGCGGCCATGCGCGCCCGGTTGTTCGGCAGAATGGCATGCACATCGAGAATCCCAACCGCATCGCAGGTACGCACAATGGCGGCGATATTGTGGGGCTTGTGGACGCCATCCATGATCACGGTGAGATCAGGCTGGCGGCGGTCCAGGGTGTCGCAGATACGACGATAGCGTTCCGGGGTCATGGGCTTTCCTTATAATAGGCTGCGGATCTTATAATAGGCTGCGGATTGTATAGCCTGCGGGCAGACAGGCAAAATCTCCGGTCGGACAACCGGTTACGAGAAGCGAGGTACGCGTTGCGAAAGGCCACCTGGTTTTGCATTTCGAAACTCGTACCTCGTTACTCGCTCTAATCTTTCACTGTCCCCGGAAAAACTGACCCCAGACAATTGACTGCGGGCATTTCAGGCACTCCCACTGCGCAAGCCAATCCGCTAGGCTTGTGGCCCAGCAAACCGCAATCTACGGAGACCCCATGCCCGAACTCTCATCCCGCCGCCTGCCCCTGGACGGTGTCCGTGTTATCGAGCTGGGCCAGCTGCTGGCCGGTCCCTTTACCGGCACCTTGCTGGCCTATTTCGGTGCCGATGTGGTGAAGGTGGAGCCACCCGGTGGCGACCCCATTCGTGGCTGGCGCAAGCTGGATGAAGACGGCACCTCCTACTGGTGGCGCAGCCTGGGTCGCAACAAGAAGTCGGTGACCCTGGATCTGAAATCCGATCAGGGCAAGGCGCTGGTGCGCAAACTGATGGGCAATGCCGACGTGGTGATCGAGAACTTCCGCCCCGGCACCATGGAAAACTGGGGCCTGGGACCGGAAAGCTTCGCCGAGGACAATCCCGGGCTGATCTACACCCGTATCTCCGGCTATGGCCAGACCGGCCCCTACGCCAGCAAACCCGGCTATGCGTCGGTCTGCGAGGGCATCGGCGGGCTGCGTTATGTGAATGGCTTCCCCGGCGAGCGCCCGGTGCGCCCCAACCTGTCCCTGGGCGATACCATTGCCGGCCTGCACGCGGCCCTGGGAATTCTGCTGGCCCTGTTCGAGCGGCAAAAGAGCGACAAGGGCCAGGTGGTGGATGTGGCCCTGTATGAATCGGTCTTCAACCTGCTGGAGGGCGTGATCCCGGAATTCGATGGCGCCGGAGTGATTCGTGAACCGGCGGGTTCCACTGTCACCGGCATTGTCCCCACCAATACCTACCGCTGTGCGGACGGCAAGTTCGTGGTGATCGGCGGCAACGGTGATTCCATCTTCAAACGTCTGATGACCACCGCCGGGCGCCCGGACATGGCCGACAACCCGGCCATGGCCAGCAACGCCGGGCGGGTGAAAAACGAGGCAGAGATCGACACCGCCCTGGACGCCTGGTGTCGCAGCCTGCCCAGCGAGCAAGTGCTGACTCTGCTGGAAGAAGCCCGGGTCCCCGCCGGCCCCATCTACTCCGTGGCCGACATGTTCAACGACCCCCATTTCCAGGCCCGCGGCCTGTTCCAGCAGGTGGAAATCAACGGCAAGCCCCTCAAGGTACCCGCCATCACCCCACGACTGGCCGACACCCCCGGCGAAACCCGCTGGCCCGGTGGCGAGGTAGGCAGCCATAACGACGCCGTATTGCGGGAAGAGCTGGGCCTCAGTGACGAGGAATTTGCGGCGTTGAAAAAGGAGGGTGTCATCGGCTGACCCCTACCCTTCTCCAGCCCAGGGTTTCAAAGGTTGCAGAGATCAGACAGCCCTGCGTTCAATATGTGTATTGAATACCCAAGCGACCATAAACTTGTGAGTTCCGGTCTTCCGGGTTGTCCCAGGGCACAGTAGTGGTTACCAACGAGATTCCTCCACTCCATTTCCCAACGAACCCCCGTAGCCCCACATACAAACGGGCAATGGCAGGATCGTAGTCAACAGACATACTGTCTTTGAAGGTGTTCCCATCCCAGAAAATAGCATTCCCGAAATAAGAGCCATTGAGCAGGACAAAACCCCAAATTCCACTCTCCGCTTCACCCGGTGAAAATGGTCTGGCACCTATGGTTTCCTCACCAAAAAATTGCGGAGGAATACCGAAATCATCAGGAACATGCCAGCCAAAACGCGCCCCGATACCCAGAGAAGCCATTGAAACCAGATTCCCTAAAGTCGCTCCAGCCTGACCAATTATATCGCCGCCCCAAGCGGCTCTATCTCCAATCGCGAGGAGTCGGCGGCGATGTTCGTAACCTAAATTTATAAGCAACTCATCATGAATTTGGTTATCCCACCCCTTGATGTCATTACTTCCGATAATCTTATGGAACTGATTCTGTACTTCCTCTCCACGGGCACTTGGTCCAGCTATCCCATAGTGAAGGCTGAATGCATCCATTTTATGCGCATCCTGGGCCCCTGCCGTCAATGTTGCAAAAAGCAGTCCACTGTACGGCATATCACCAGGTATCGGTTCTTCAGTTTCGGTGTCACTCGGTGTAAAAATCCGGTGTGAAAGACTGTGGCTGATAAACCGTTGCCGGCCAGAACGGTTAACGAGTGGGAGCTTCGCCAGCCCCTTTCCCACCAGGGAAGGAACAGGTCCGTTGAGGTAACTCTCCAGATAACCGGATGCCCAACCTACCTGAAGGCCGTTTGTATAATCATCATCGGACTGAGCGATAACATCATTATCAAATGAGAGAAACCAGGTACCTCGCACTGATGACTGATTTGCCATCCCGGGGGATGCTGTCCCTAGCAATAAAATCGAAAAGATCCAGAGAAAATGGGTGCACTGACAGTTCTTTCCCTTCCCTCTATTGTTACTCTGCAATTGCCTAGCATATTTCCCAATCAACCACATTCGGCGGGTTATTGAATAAAGTGCTTCTCGTATACTCATTTCAACTTTGAATCCAAACTAATTAGAAAATACAGGTAGTTGAAAGCTTTCGTCCTCAGCGAATGGGGCATGGAAACCATTCTGCTCCTCTCTCTTTGCAAGGACGACAACTCGGCTGACGCTTAGAGAGTTGAGCCAAACGACTACACGTCTGAACTTACGCAGTAACCGCCGATCCCCCCCTACAATGCTTCCGCTGAACAGAGAAGGCCACCCACCCCTTGATACCCCAGTGTCCCAATAGTGAAACGCTGAAGGTCAAATCTGCTCACTACACAGATTATTATCCTGCAAATAATATCCAAGGATGATCCCAATTGACAGGCGAGACTTGATGGAAAGCCCCCTGTGCCCCCTATCTGCCAAGTGAAACCGTGTTGCAAATAGTTGCTTCCACAAGCCCCACAGCCACTGACCATCACTGTAATTGCAAAGCCACTTTCCTTCTTGGCCCGCCAAGCAGCGATCGTATTGGCCACATTTATGATCTGTCTATTTCAACTTGCGGCTTTTCTTGGTCGCAATCCAGCACGACCGACCGTATCAACCTGACCATTGATATCGATTGAAAAACCACCGAGGAGAAAATGATGAGTCAATCCATGACACCTACCCGGATCATCCAAACATTGCTTGAAGACCCAGCTAATCCAGAGCATGTAAATCAATATCTATCTGAGGATTTTGTATATGTGTCACTGAACTACAAAAATGAAAACCTGAAAACTATCATGCCGTGGGCCGGCACCCATCATGGCCAGAATGGCTTCACTGATACCTTTAAAGGCGTTGACGAACACTGGATAAGAGACGAGTTCACACCACAGGCCGCCTTTGATGATGGTGAGAACGTGGCCATTTTCGGAAGTTTTACTTTACGTTCCCGCACCCTGGATAAAGCATGCCAGTCCCCTTTTGCCATCTTTGCCAAAGTGAACAACCGCGGAAAAGTCACTTACTTTCAATACATGGAGGATACTTTCGGAACCGCTGATACCTTCCGAACTGGCGGTGAGTGGATTCTACAGACCCTCTCTGAAAAAAAAGTCACAGTGTAAACCGCTGTCTGCGGCTACAGGCCGTAGAGGGTTACCTCACCCTCTACGGCCCCTGCGAATGCTGATCTGGGAGTGCAGGTTATCAATCACCCGGGTAGCGATACGTTTAGATTTCTCCGTGCAAATCCCGGCAAAACGCCCTTCCAGATTTTTCATGAAATGCCATAGCCAGCGCTCGTAATGTTCCCCCGTTAGCGGCTGCTTGTCATCCAGAGCCCGATGCTTCGCCATCATATGGCGTCGGTAGTCGCGATCCCCCAACAGCATCTTGTGCCAGTACTGGCAGATGATCGGCAGGTGCTTGTCCAGATCAATAGCGGCCACATCCAGAAACATGGGCGCCATCACCGGGTCATCCAGAAGCCGGCCATAAAAACCATGCACCATGGCATCTATGTTTTCCCGGCAGTCTAGATCAGGAAGATCGCTGTCGTCCTGTCCATGGTTGCCGGGCTGAAAATATTGAACTGCGGTCATGACAACGCTTCATGCTGGCATGCACCAGACGACACTTAAGCAGCTTGGGATCGTCTGAATGCGGCGATTGTTTACCAATCAATACGACGGGTGAGGATGTCCTTGTACATGACAAAGTCGCCCATCAGGCTGTACCAAGGATGCTTGAAAGTGGCAGGGCGGTTTTTTTCGAAAAAAAAGTGGCCGACCCAGGCAAAACCGTAGCCTACTACCGGCAGGGCAAACAGCCACCAGGCACTCAACACCCCGGTGATGATTGTCGCCAGCAATACCAGCAGTAGCGTGGTCCCCACAACGTGCAGACGGCGGCAGGTAGGATTACCGTGTTCCTGCAGGTAGTAGGGATAAAACTCGGCGAAACTCTGAAAATCGGATTGCTTGATGGTATTCACGTAACCTCCTGAAAATGCCGCTGTTGTTCTGAGTATAACCTCCTGATCCTGCAAGGACCGGGGCTCAAAGTCTTGTAACCTGCGGCTGTCGTACACGGTTACCTGACAGTGTAACGCAGAGCTCTCGGCCGGTACGGTCAAAACATTGTGATATGGCGCCATCATGATGGCACGGGCGACCATTGCAGAGGAGCCTCCCCCGTGGACAATGTCGTCCTTTCACAATAAACACTATATTGATACTTATCCCGTCATTTCGGGTCCGGCACGACTTGTTACCAGAGACTTTTATGGCTTTACGTCCGCGCATCAACCGCCTGCTCAGCAAACATGGCACCCCCATTCCCCGCAGCCTGGACGGCCTGATCCGTCAGGGGCAGGAAGCGCCACCAGAGAAAACCGGCATGGGGTCCGAACAGGTAGAAGCCATCTGGCGGGCCACCCGCAAGCTCTACCGGGGAGGCATGAGCCCAGCCATCAGCCTGTGCCTGCGTCGCCACGGCGAGATCATGCTGGACCGCAGCATCGGCTACGCAGACCCGGAGAGCCAGCGAATCATGACCCCGGATACTCCGGTCTGTCTGTTTTCCGCGTCCAAGGTGGTGGCCGCCATGATGGTCCATCATCTGGTGGAAACCGGGCAGCTGGATCTGGATGACCCGGTCACCCGTTATCTGCCCAAATACGGCCAGAATGGCAAGGGCCGCACCACCATCCGCCATCTGCTGACGCATCAGGCCGGCATCCCCCGCCCCCCGGCACAGGTGGAACCGGAGATTCTCTACCGCCCCCAGGAGATCATTGATCTGCTGTGCGAAGCCAAACCCAGTGGCCTCAACACCCAAGCCTACCACGCCATTACCGCCGGTTTTATCCTCGGCGCCATCGTGGAGACGGTAACCGGGGAAGACCTCAACGCCACCCTGGACCGGGTGATCCGTCAGCCCATGGGCATGAAATATTTCACTTTTGGGCAGACCGGCCCCGAACGTGCCCGGGATGTGTCCACCGGCGTGCCCATGAAACTGGTGGATCTGTTTCTGACCTATGCGGTGGGCGGCAGCATCGATGAAGTGGTGGATGTGACCAATGATGACCGCTTTCAGGACATCATCGTACCGGCGGGCAACCTCTATGCCACCGCCGAGGAAGCCAGCCGCTTCTTCCAGATGCTGCTCAACGATGGCCTCTACAACGGCCAACAGATCTTCAAGCCGGAAACAGTGGCCCGTGCCCTGCAGCCGGCCTACCACCGCCCGCGCTTTGACCGCAGCCTGTTCCTGCCGCTGAATTTTTCCAGCGGCTTCATGCTGGGCAACCGGGGCATGGGCATGTTCGGTCCCGGCGCGCCCCACGCCTTTGGTCACCTGGGCTTTATCAGCATCTATTGCTGGGCGGACCCCCAACGAGCACTGAGCGGCGCCCTGCTGACCACCGGCAAAGGCGTGGTCGGCCCGCACCTGCCGGCGCTGTTCGGACTGCAACACACCATCAACCGTCATACCCGGCTGCGGGATTCCTCACCCATCACTGTCTGAGGGAAGCGGCATACCCCGTTGACACTGGGTACAGGTAACCACCATCCCCATATGCCGGGCACGCCCGGCTTCGCTGGTCACCCAGGGACGATTGATAAAGGGTGGCTGATGGCGCACATGCTGGCGATGGCCGCATGACAGCAACATTACCCAGTCGCTATGCTCATCCTGCGTAAAACCGGTCACCGTGGCCTGCCAGGTCATGATATCACCCAAAAAAATGCCCGCTGATGCGGGCATTTTTTCTTTCCTAGTCATTACAATCAAGCGGTTTTGAGTGCCTTGAGCCGCTTGCTCTCTGCAGAAAGTCCCATGTAGAGACTGACGCACATCAGCAGCAGGACAAAGGTAAACGGTAGCCCGGTAGCTACGGCACCAGATTGCAGGGCCTTGAGTGCTTCCTTGCCACCGCCATACAGCAGGGCACCGGCGATAACACCCTCCATCACAGCCCAGAAAACGCGCTGTGGAACCGGTGCATCCAGCTTGCCGCCAGCGGTAATGGAATCAATCACCAGTGAGCCGGAATCCGAGGACGTCACGAAGAACACCAATACCAGCACAATACCCAGGAACGACATGATGCTGGTAAAGGGCATGTTTTCCAGCATCTGGAACAGGGCCAGAGATGCATCACTGATGCCACCGGCCAATTCGCCAACGCCGTTAATAGCCTGATTCAGACCGGAGCCACCAAAGGCAGACATCCAGATAATGGTGATGATGGTCGGCACCAGCAGTACTGCGGTAATGAACTCACGTACCGTGCGGCCCTTGGAAATACGGGCGATAAACATGCCCACAAAGGGTGACCAGGAAATCCACCAGGCCCAGTAGAACACGGTCCAGCCGTGGAACCAGGCATCATCTTCGCGACCGATCCAGTTACTCAGCGGCACGATATTGGACAGATAATCCACAGCCGTGGTGCCAAAGCCGGTGATAATCAGTAACGTCGGGCCGGCGATAATCACGAAGAACAACAGGAAAAGCGCCAGCGTCATGTTGATATTACTGAGAATTTTCACGCCACCATCCAGACCACGCATCACCGAGATCACCGCCACCGCTGTCACACCAAAGATAATGGCGATCTGTACATTGATGGCATTGGGCGTATCAAAAAGGAAATGCAGACCACCCGACGCCTGCTGCGCGCCGAGGCCCAGAGAAGTGGCCAGGCCAAAAATCGTTGCCACTACTGCCAGGGTATCAATGATATGCCCGGGCCAGCCCCAGCAGCGTTCACCCAGAATGGGATAGAAGGCGGAGCGAATGGTCAGCGGCATGCCCTTGTTATAGGAGAAGAACGCCAGCGACAGGGCCACCACGGCATAGATCGCCCATGGATGCAGGCCCCAGTGATACATGGTGGCACCCATGGCCATATGGCGGGCCTCTTCGGAACCGGCTTCCACCCCCAGCGGAGTGCCGTACCACTGGCCGTTCAGATAGGCCACCGGTTCTGCCACGCTCCAGAACATCAGGCCGATGCCCATGCCGGCGGCAAACAACATGGCAAACCAGGACAGTGTGGAGAACTCCGGTTTGGCTTTCTGCCCACCAAGACGAATCTTCCCGGTAGGCAACAACGCCAGCGCCACACAGAACAGCACAAAAATATTACCGCTGACCATGAACAACCAGTCGAAATGCTCAATAGCCCAACCCTTGGCGCCATTGAGCATGCCGTTGGCACTTTCCGGAAATGCCAGTGTTCCGGCAACAAAGGCAATCACCAGCACGGCACTGATAAAGAAAACAGGATTGTGCAGATCCATCCCCAGGACCTGCACATTATCCTGGCCGACATCATAGTCGGTATCGTAATCAATACTCATTTTAGCTCCGTATTCCGTCTTGCTTCAGGGTGCGCAATGAATGCCGCAACTTACAGCCAGTCGGTCCGGACGATGCCGGGGTTGCTTCCCCGAAACATGCACTCCTCAAAAGGCACTACATCATCTGAACCCGAGTAGGCAGCCCCGCAGGGCCGCTACCGGCAATCAGAAATAAAAATCAAACGAGGCGTAGACGGCGCGGAAATCCGCTTCGTAAATGTCACCGTTTCGATCTACATCCCCATCAGACCACAGATACTCCAGATACAGCCACCCCGGACCGTATTTGTAACTGACACCAGGCGCATAGAACTCCACATCATCGGCGTCATTGCCGCGGGTATCAGTGCTCGCCACACCTGCGTCCAGGTAATAGCTCCAGCGGTTCTGGTTGTAGATCAACTGAGCCATGTGAACCTGGGTTTCCACTTCTTCATCGGCAGGCGCAGCACCACCCACAAGAAATGCATCCATGCCACCGAAGTCGCGCATGGTATCGATGAACTGATAACGGGCGGTGAAGTCATTCATGCTGAAGGTATAGTGCAGATTCAGCGCTTCATGATCCCCTTCATCATCCCTCGCCTTGGCCTCAGCCGCAGTCAGATCCTGAAGACGACCTTTCTGATAGGAGAGCCCTACCGTATGGCCATCCATGAAATTCCAGTCGCCATTTACCACCCCGGTCTTGATCTTGCGGTAGGAGGTAGCACTGCCCCAGTGACCGTTATCATCCACAGTATCGGTGCTGGTTTCTCCCCAGTCATCCTGATGGTAGTAGGCCACATCATAGCTGAACGCATTCATGGCAGAGCTCAGCTTGAAACCCACATCCATCTGGTCACCGTAACCCCCAAGCACCCCTTCACCGGGCCAGAAGTTGACGGTTTTCCAGCCGAAGGGCACCTGACTTTTCCCCACCGTCAGCAAGGTATCATCATCAAATTCGTAACCGATCCATGCCTTGTGCATGGTGAAGGTATCACCGGAGTTGTTGTTCGCCGGGTCGGTAAAACCACCAGTACCAATGCGACCTTCCGCACTGAAACGCCAGGGTCCATGGGAACCATCATCATTGGCATAAACAATCAGCGCGGGGTCGGCGAAGTTACCACCGGTTGTATTATCCAGGTCTTCATCAAAGGCTGAGGAAGCACCGGAAAAATCGGAGTCCGTGACATATTGATAAACCCACCAGACACCGGCACTTAGCTCGGCACCGGCATGGGCATTGAGGGGAATGGACGCAGCAAGCAAACAGCTCAAATAGCCAGTGCGCTTTGCAAAAGCACGCTTATTCATCTAATGCTCCCTTCTCTGATTTTCTTTACAGACTAAATATTGACCAAACAAAGTCAAATTCCGGCACGATTGACACAGCCTTCGCAGACAGGAAATCGATACACCGTCATGACAATACAAGGAGAGGATGACCGCACAGGGCCGGAGAACGGGCGGAAAATCAGCCCGAGAAAGACAACATACAGGTAGGTGGTTTCAATAATCTCGACACGGAGTCGTGTTACCCCTGCTTCCCAACAAGAAAACGCACCCTAACATATTCTGGAGAATGATTTTTCTTGCATCACCAAAAAAATGAAAAATCTCAGCGGGTCCGAGGCACATGATTGACGGGAAAAAGTGTATCCATTTTTAGACGCCAACAACATAGAGAACGTTAGCGCGAAAATCGGCGAAACCAATCTCCCGCCCAACCAAAACCCCAGATATCGTCCCGGCAAAAAAAAAACGGAGCGACCATGCGCTCCGTTTTTACCGATCGCTGTAACGGATCAGGACATATTGGACAGGATGGCACCTTTCACCGCGTCCAGGTCCGCATCGATGGTCACCATGCGGCTGTCCTGGCATTGAGCAATGGCCGTGTCCGGATCTTTCAGGCCGTTGCCAGTCAGGGTGCAAACGATGGTGGAGCCTTCCGGGATCTTGCCCGCCTTGATGTCGCGCATGGCGCCACCCAGGGAAGCCGCAGACGCCGGCTCACAGAAGATACCTTCCTTCTCGGCCAACAACTTCTGTGCCGCCAGGATTTCCTGGTCGCTCAGTTCGTCGAACCAGCCACCGGATTCTTTCTGCAGGGCCCAGGCCTTGTCCCAGGACTGCGGGTTACCGATACGGATCGCCGTGGCCACGGTTTCCGGCTCTTTCACCGGCCCACCACGCATGAAAGGCGCAGCGCCTTCGGCCTGATACCCCACCATCTTCGGTGCGCTGTTCACCACACCGGCTTTCTTGTATTCGCTGTAGCCCATCCAATGGGCGGAGATGTTGCCCGCATTACCCACCGGCAGACAGTGGAAGTCCGGGGCACGACCCAGCTCTTCAACAATTTCGAAGGCGGCAGACTTCTGGCCCTGCAGACGATAGGGGTTCACGGAGTTTACGATGGTCACCGGCGCCTTTTCAGCCACCTGCTTGACCAGCTCCATGCCCTGATCGAAGTTGCCACGAATCTGCATGATCACTGCACCATACATCATTGCCTGGGCCAGCTTGCCCATGGCAATTTTGCCTTCCGGGATCAGCACAAAAGCGGTGATGCCTGCACGGGCCGCGTAGGCCGCGGCCGCCGCAGAGGTATTACCGGTGGAGGCACAGATGATGGCATTGCTGCCCTCTTCCACCGCCTTGGTCACCGCCATGGTCATGCCGCGGTCCTTGAAGGAGCCGGTCGGGTTCAGGCCTTCGTATTTGACGTAGATATCCACGTCCTTGCCCAGCATCTTGGGAATATTCTTCAGACGGATCAGGGGCGTGTTGCCCTCACCCAGGCTGATGATGGGCGTGTCATCATTCACCGGCAGGTGGTCGCGGTAGCGGTTAATCAGGCCGGTGTAACGGTCACGAAAAGGCATGTTCAAATCTCTCTCAAAAAGCGTCTGACGTCTGACGTCGGACGTCAGACCCGGTATTTCAGGCGTCCAGCGTTTCCACCCGGATACGCATTATATCGCTATCCACGGTATCAAGGGCACCGATCTTGGCCAGCGCCAGGTTCATGTCACCCTCGCGGACTTCGTGGGTCATCATCACGATGGGCACCAGCCCCTGGTCCACTTCCCGCTGTATCATGGCATCAATGCTGACATTGTTGTCGCTGAGGATGCGGGTCACGTCGGCCAGCACCCCTTTCTTGTCCTGCACATGCAGGCGCAGGTAGAAACAACAGGACACATCATCGATGGTCAGGATCGGCTCATCGGACATGTGGTCGGTGTGGAAGCCCAGGTACGGCACCCGCTCGTCGTGGTCCACGGTCAGGGCACGGCCCAGTTCGATGATGTCCGCCACCACCGCAGACGCGGTGGGCTCGGCGCCGGCGCCGGCGCCATAGAACATGGTCGGGCCCACAGCATCACCGTGGATCATCACCGCATTCATGACACCGTTGACCGCTGACAGCATGGTTTCCTTGGGCACCAGGGTCGGGTGTACACGCAATTCGATGCCCTTGCCCGTGTCCTTGGCGATGCCAAGATGCTTGATGCGGTAGCCGAAATGAGCAGCACTAGCCACGTCTTCGGTGGTGATGCGGCTGATCCCCTCGGTGTAGACCTGGGAGAACTGCAGCGGGATACCGAAGGCGATGGACGCCAGAATGGTCAGTTTGTGGGCCGCGTCGATTCCTTCCACATCGAAGGTAGGGTCCGCTTCCGCATAGCCAAGCTGCTGAGCTTCGGCCAGCACGTCATTGAAGTCACGGCCACCCTCTTCCATCTCGGTAAGGATAAAGTTGCCGGTGCCATTGATGATGCCCGCCAACCAGTTGATATGGTTGGCGGCCAGCCCCTCACCCAAGGACTTGAGGATGGGGATACCCCCTGCCACGGAGGCCTCGAAGGCCACATCCACGCCGTTATCCTGGGCGGCCTGGAAGATCTCGTTGCCGTGCTCGGCGATCAGCGCCTTGTTGGCGGTGACAATATGCTTGCCGTTCTTGATGGCGGTGAGAACCAGCTCACGGGCGGTATCGATGCCACCGATCAGCTCCACCAGGATATCGATATCCGGGTCTGTGGCTACGGCGAAGATATCCCGGGACAGGCGAATACCCTGGGTGTCGCAGGCGGGATTGTCCCGGCGCGCACCGATGTGGGTAATTTCAATCGGACGTCCCACGCGGCGGGCAATATCCCGCGCATTGCGCTTGAGAACGTTGACAGTGCCTGAGCCCACAGTGCCCAGACCAGCAATACCCACCTTCACCGAATCCACAGCCTATCCTCGTTTCATTTATCAGTGTGTTGAAAAGCCCTGTTGCGACTTCTCACGCTACCCCTGCGACCTGCCGCAAAGGCAAAAGTCAGTCCAGCAGGCCGTCCTGGCGGAACATCTTCTTGATGCCGCGGATGGCCTGCCGGGTCCGTTGTTCGTTTTCGATCAGCCCGAAACGCACATGATCATCGCCGTAATCGCCGAAGCCAATGCCCGGGGAAACCGCCACACCGGCATCGGTAAGCAGTTTCTTGGAGAATTCCAGCGACCCCATCTCCCGGTAAGGTTCGGGGATTTCCGCCCAGACAAACATGGTGGCACGGGGCCTTTCCACCTGCCAGCCGATCTCCGCCAGGCCGTCCACCAGCACGTCCCGGCGCTTGCGGTACATCTCGCAAATGTCGGCCACACAGGTCTGATCCCCTTCCAGGGCGGCGATGGCGGCCACCTGAATCGGCGTAAAGGTACCGTAATCCAGATAGGATTTGATCCGCGCCAGGGCATGGATCAGCTCCTTGTTGCCGCAGCAGAAGCCCACCCGCCAGCCGGGCATGTTATAGCTCTTGGACAGGGAGAAGAACTCCACTGCCACGTCTTTTGCCCCTTCCACTTCCAGGATGGAAGGCGCCTTGTAGCCATCAAAGACGATATCCGCATAAGCCAGATCGTGAACCACCCAGATCTGATGCTCACGGGCAATGGCCACCACTTTCTCGAAGAACTCCAGGTCAACGCACTGGCCGGTGGGGTTGCCGGGGAAATTGAGCACCAGCATTTTCGGCTTGGGCCAGGATTCCTTGATCGCCCGCTCCAGCTCCACGAAGAAATCCACCCCTTTCACCATGGGCACATGGCGGATATCCGCATTGGAGATCACGAACCCGTAGGGATGGATCGGGTAACTGGGGTTGGGCACCAGCACCGTGTCTCCCGGCCCCATGGTAGCCAGCGCCAGATGCGCCAGGCCTTCCTTGGAACCGATGGTGACGATGGCCTCGGATTCCGGATCCAGATCCACGGCATAACGGCGCTGGTACCAGTCGGCAATCGCCTTACGCAGGCGAGGAATGCCCCGGGACTGGGAATAGCGGTGGGTATCTCCCCGCTGCACCGTTTCAGTGAGCTTGTCGATAATGTGTTTCGGGGTGGGCTGATCCGGGTTACCCATGCCAAAATCGATAATATCCTCACCCCGCGCCCGCGCTGCCTTCTTCAAATCGCCAACAATATTGAAGACATAGGGCGGCAGACGACGAATTCGCTGGAAATCTGTTTCCACGACAGCACCTTGGGTGAGGGAAAAATGAAGGCGGACACATTAACGGCGCATCTCTGCGCCGTCAATGTATTCACACTGTATTCCCGGCCCGAAAGCGCCGGATTACGCGGGGTTCAGCCCGTTACTCAAGCCGCTCGAGGAGCTGCTCCGGGGTCACGTAGCCCCCCAGTTGCTTGCCCTCGGTGGAATAGATGGCCGGAGTGCCACGCACGCCGAAGGTGTTGCCCAGCTGATACTGTTCATCCACCGGTTTGGCGCACTCGCTCAGCTCCGCCTGGACCACTTCGTCTTTCAGCTTGGCATCGGTGAGCGCCTGGGCGCGATCTTCCGCACACCAGATGTGGCGCATGGCCGCCGCCGCTTCGGTGGTCGCACCACCGCGGGGGAACGCCAGGTAGTGAACGGTGACACCCGCGGCGTTGTAATCGTCAATATGCCGATGCAGCTTGCGACAAAAACCACAGGTGATGTCGGTGAACACAAAGACCTCGGCTTTTTCGTCTTCCGCCGTGTAGGTGATCATGTCCGCCGGATCCAGTGTCTTGATGCCCTCTTTACGGACTTTCTCAAAGCGCTGCTCAGCCGGGTTGACCACTTCTCCGTCCTTGATCTCCAACAGCTTGCCGATCAGGAGGTGGCGGCCATCCTCGGTCATGTAGACACTTTCACGGCCGTTAACATTCAGCTCGACCATTCCCGGTATCGGTGCAGCACTTACCTCGGTCACTTCCATGCCATCGAAAGCTTCCTCGAAAGCCGCCTTGGCCTTGTCGCCGTTAACAGGGTCACTGCTCTTGGGTTCAGACTTTGAATCCGCCCCGCAAGCGGCCATCAGCCCCGTCAGTACCACCAAAAACCATTTATTCATTCTGTCGTTACTCCTCATTTACCCTCTTGGAACCGGATTGCCTGCATCAGGTTCCCGAGCGGGGGTGATGTTTCTGGTACAGATCCTGTAACCGCTGCTGTGCCACATGCGTATAAATCTGGGTGGTGGACAAATCGCTGTGTCCCAGCAACAACTGCACCACACGCAAGTCTGCCCCGTGATTCAACAGATGGGTGGCAAATGCATGACGCAGTGTATGGGGTGAGAGTTTTTTTTCCACCCCGGCAACCACCGCCATCTGCTTGATACGATGCCAGAACGTCTGCCGAGTCATGCAGGTGCCGCGGCGACTGGGAAACAGCAGTTCCTGGTTGTCACCCAGCAACTGCGGGCGAGCGTCACGAAGGTAACGGCCCAACCAGTGAAGCGCCTCCTCGCCCAGGGGCACCAGGCGTTCCTTGTCACCTTTGCCGATCACCCGCACCAACCCCTGGCGGGGGTTGATCTGGCTCTGGGTCAGGGTAACCAGCTCGGTGACCCGCAAGCCGGTGGCGTAGATCAGTTCCAGCATGGCCCGGTCACGCAATCCCAGCGGGGTGGACACATCCGGCGCCGTCAGCAGCGCTTCCACATCCGCTTCGGTGAGGGTTTTCGGCAGCGGCCGGCCGGTTTTCGGGCGCTCAATCAACAGTGCCGGGTCTTCTTCAATCTGCCCTTCCCGCTTCAGCCAGCGGTAAAAGCTTTTCACCGCTGACAATTGCCGAGCTACCGAGCGGGCGCCGACGCCCTGCTGATGACGATCGGCCAGAAATTCCAGCAGCTGGTAACGCTGACATTGCAGCAGGCTGCCATGCTGGCCCTGCAGCCACACTGCCAGCTGGCGAATGTCACGCCGGTAACTCTCCAGGCTGTGCTCGCTGAGCCCTTTTTCCAACCACTGCTGATCCAGCCAGCTGTCGATCAGGCGCCCATGGTCATCGGTTAACTCGTTCATTTCTGAATAAGGCCTTAAACAGTAATAAAAAACAATGGGTTAACCAGAAATCAAAGACGAGCTCCGTTTCCCCTTTTACCAAAAATTACGTCCAAGAGCGGCCGAAGTTAACGACAGAGGCCGTATTTTGCGGCAACAATGGTGACACCATGCATATTGAAAACGACTACCAAGGAGAGGAAATATGGGCATTCTATCGTGGATCGTATTTGGTCTGATCGCCGGTATCATTGCCAAATGGATTATGCCGGGCAAGGATCCTGGCGGCTTTATCGTCACCATACTGATCGGCATCGCCGGTGCCTTTGTCGGCGGCTGGCTGGGCTCCATCACCGGGATTGGTGGATCCATGGGCAGTTTCAGCCTGGGCAGTTTTGTCACAGCCATCGTCGGCGCGCTGATTCTTCTCGCGCTTTATCGTATGCTCAAGAAGGCATAAAAAAATGGCACATTGCAACGCGGGCCACCAGGTTTCCTCCGGAACAAAAACCGGGCTGCCTGGCGGTAACGCTTACGGGAATATCTTCCTTGAATGCTGGCATGGCTACCGCCTTTGACACCGCACAGGGCCAATCCGCGTTGCCCCTATCGCTTGAAACTGGCTTTCTGAGCCTCACCAACAAAAAAGCCGCGCCCTTTCGGGAGCGGCTTTTTTGTGTGGAGCATTTCTGTCTGGCCAGAGGTCGATTTCGCATGCCCTACAGCAAAGGCTAAACCGACATTCGCTCGCGACAGAAGATAAGCGCGGAGTCTTAGCGGATTTTTTCCTTGATCCGGGCAGACTTGCCAGAGCGGTCGCGCAGGTAGTACAGCTTGGCGCGGCTCACGTCACCACGACGATTCACTTCGATGGAATCGATCAGCGGGCTGTGCAGCTGGAATACACGCTCAACGCCCACACCGTGGGAGATTTTACGAACGGTGAATGCAGAGTTCAGGCCACGGTTGCGACGTGCAATCACAACACCCTGGAACGCCTGCAGACGCTCACGGCTACCTTCCTTTACTTTCACTTGCACGGTAACGGTGTCACCGGCGCCGAATTCCGGCAGATCGGATTTCAGCTGGGCTTCTTCGATGCCCTGGATAATCAGGTTCTTGCCACTCATGGCAGTGCTCCTAGTCTGTCGTTTTTGCTGTATGCGGCGACTGCTCGGCGATGTACTCATCCAGCAGCTGCTGCTCTTCGTTGCTCAAACCCCGCGCCCGGCGGGCTTCCAGCAGGTCGGGACGCTGTTGCCAGGTCCGTCCCAGCGCCTGTTTCAGACGCCAGCGGCGAATCAGCTCGTGATTGCCGCTCAGCAGTACCGGGGGTACTGCCTGCCCGTTGTACACCTCCGGGCGGGTGTAGTGAGGGCAATCGAGCAGGTGTTCGAATTCACCGGAAAACGAATCCTGCTCGGCGGAATCCTGGTGTCCCAGCACTCCGGGTAACAGTCGGCTGACCGCATCGGTCAGCACCAGCGCCGGCAGTTCACCGCCGCTGAGCACGTAGTCGCCGATGGAGATCTGTTCATCCACTTCGGCTTCGAGTAACCGCTCGTCCACGCCCTCATAACGCCCCGCCAGTAAAACCAGGCCGGGCTTTTCCGCCAGCTCCACGGCTTTCGCCTGGGTCAGCGGCTGCCCCTGGGGGGACAGGTAAATCACAGTGGCAGCCGGATTGGCAGCACGGGCAGCCCGCAGGGCTTTCGCCAGCGGTTCCACCTTCATCACCATGCCTGGGCCGCCGCCGAAAGGGCGATCGTCCACAGTGCGGTGACGATCTTCGGTGAAATCCCGGGGATTCACGGTTTCCAACTGCAGTTGGCCGTTTTCCACCGCTCGCCGGGTCACACCGAAGTCAGTAATCGCTTTTGCCATTTCCGGGAACAGGGTTATCAACGTTACCGAAAAAGGCATTTAAAACTCCGGATCCCAGTCCACCGTCATCCGGCCTTCAGCCAGATTCACCTCGGTGATGACATCGTCCGGCAGCCAGGGAATCAGGCGCTCGCGCCGATCCAGGCTGTTGCTGTCGCCGCGTACCGCCAGCACATCGTTGGCACCGGTTTCCAGCATTCGCACCACCTTGCCCAGGTCCATGCCGTCCACATGGTGAACGCGCAGGCCGATCAGGTCGCGCCAGTAGTACTCACCCTCCCCGGAGGTAGGAAGCAGATCACCGGGAACCCCGATTTCCTGCCCTACCAGGCTTGCCGCCGCTTCTCGATCGGTAATTCCCTCGATCTGTGCGATAAGCCCTTTGCCCTGGGGGCGAAAGCCGGTCAGTTTCACCGGCTTCCAGTGGCTACCCTGTTTCAGGTGCCAAGGCTGGTAGTGCTGGAGGTTATCCATGGGATCGGTATAGGAATACACCTTTACCCAGCCCTGAATGCCGTGCACCCCGAGGATGCGACCGACCACCTCCAGCTCAGAGGACACTTGCCCTCCCCCTGCCATCAGGCTTCCTTACGGGCCTGCTTAGCCAGGGTTTTGACACGGTCAGACAGCTGCGCGCCCTTGGCAACCCAGGCATCCAGGCTTTCCAGGTTCAGCTTGAGAGGGATTTCACCGCCGCGGGCGATGGGGTTGTAGAAACCCAGCTGCTCGATGAAACGGCCGTCACGGGCGTTACGGCTATCGGCAACAACAATGCTGTAGAACGGGCGCTTCTTGGAACCGCCACGGGCAAGACGAATAATTACCATGGTTCATTTACCTTTTATCAATCCGGTTTCCCGGCCTATCTCGTGATAAGCCATCGTATCCGCTTGAAAGCCAGCCCTGAGACACAGGGAAGGCCGCGAAGGGCGCGAATTATACAGAGAGAAACAGCGGGCAACAAGCTCCACGCAGCACTCTTCCTACAGCGCTACTGCAGGAGTACCTCTTGAGGTGCGAACCTCGCGCAGCGAGGCCATTGCCCGCAGGGCAATCAGGGCTTGCCGAACTCGACAGGTTTTTCCCTGGGATACGCACCCTCAAGGACGGTTCGCACCTCGAGAGGTGCTCCTACAATAATATCGGGAGCCTACCCCCAAACGAAGCGCGGGCAGAGAGGTGCTTTTCCCACCCACTCTGCCCGCGTTGCAGCTTGCGACTTGAAGCTTGCCGCTTTTTACATCGGCGGCATGCCGCCCGGTCCGCCCATGCCACCCATTCCGCCTGGGCCACCACCCGGGCCGCCGTTGCCGCCCATCATCCCTTCCATGCCTCGCATCATGTTCTTCATGCCACCCTTGGTGCGCATCTTCTTCATCATCTTGGCCATCATCTTCTGCTGTTTCATCAGACGATTCAGGGCCGGGATATCCAGGCCAGCGCCGGCGGCGATACGCTTCTTGCGCGATCCCTTGATCAGATCCGGGTTACGGCGCTCTTTCGGGGTCATGGAGTCAATCAAGGCTTCCATGTGCTTCATCTGCTTCATGGCCGCCGGATCCTGGGCCGCCTGCATCATGCCGCCCATACCGGGCAGCTTGTCGAGCAGGCCGGCCATGCCACCCATGTTGCGCATCTGCTGGAACTGGTCCTTGAGATCCTCGAAGTCCATCGCCTTGCCTTTCTTGAACTTCTTGGCAATTTTCTCGGCTTTGGTCTTGTCCAGCTTGCGCTCGGCTTCTTCCACCAGGGACAGCACGTCGCCCATGCCGAGGATCCGGCTGGCGATACGATCCGGGTGGAACGGCTCCAGGGCGTCGGTTTTCTCGCCCATACCGATAAACTTGATCGGCTTGCCGGTGAGGTGGCGAACCGACAGGGCGGCACCACCACGAGAATCACCGTCCGCCTTGGTGAGGATCACGCCGGTGAGCGGCAACGCCTCGTTAAAGGCCTGGGCGGTATTGGCGGCATCCTGACCGGTCATGGCGTCCACCACGAACAGGGTTTCCACCGGGTTGATGGCCCCGTGCAGACGCTTGATCTCGCTCATCATGTCTTCATCGACATGCAGACGGCCGGCGGTATCGACGATCAACACATCCATGTAGCGACGGCGCGCCTCTTCCAGGGCACCGTTGGCGATGTCCACCGGATCCTGGTCGCCGGTGGAGGGGAAGAAATTGGTTTCCACCTCACCCGCCAGGGTCTTCAACTGCTCAATCGCCGCCGGGCGATAGACGTCGGCGGACACCACCATGACCTTTTTCTTCTCGCGCTCCTGCAGGAAACGGGCGAGTTTGGCCACGGAGGTGGTCTTACCGGCCCCCTGCAGACCCGCCATCAGGATAATGGCCGGCGGCTTGGTGGCCAGGTTGAGGGCGTCGTTGGCGTCGCCCATGGTGTGGACCAGCTCGTCGTTGACGATCTTCACGAACGCCTGGCCGGGGTTCAGGCTCTTCAGGACTTCCTGGCCCAGGGCCTTTTCCTTTACCTGTTCGACAAACTCTTTCACTACCGGCAGGGCCACATCGGCCTCCAGCAGTGCCTTGCGCACTTCGCGCAGGGTGTCGCGGATATTGTCTTCGGTCAGGGCGCCCTGACCTGCCAGGTTTTTAAGCGACGATCCCAACCGGTCGGTGAGATTCTCGAACATGGGGTTACCTCCAAATACACCGTGTCTGCGGCCAGCTTCAGCCACCGCAGGGACAGGGGCGCGATTATAGCCTTCCTTGGCCGCCAACGTCATGGGGCAGACACAGGCAGAAAATGAGAATGATTGTTGATAGTCAAGTTATGCCTATGCCAGACTTCAGCGGCCCGCCACTTTATTCGGGTAATGACGACGGATAACAACGACCTATGAACCTTTCTGTGATCAGTGGTTTTGCAGCCTTTATCCTGTATGGGGTTGCCTGCCTGATCCTTTACCGGCAATACCGGGGGCAGCAGCGCCCTTCCCGGGCATCCGTACTGGTGCCTGGCAGCCTGGCCGTACTGGCCCATGGCCTCTGCCTGTGGCAGATCATCCTGACCCCCCAGGGGCTGCAACTGGGGGTGTTCCCGGTGGCGTCCACGGTAGCATTCACCGGCGCGATCGTGGTGCTGCTCTCCAGCCTCTACCGACCGTTCGAGTGGATTTCTGCGCTGGTCTATCCGTTCGCGGCACTGACCATCCCCGCCATGCTGTGGGTCAACACCGGCTATATTGCCCACCCGCTGGCCCACGGCCTGGGTGTGCATGTGCTGTTCTCGATTCTTGCCTACGCGGTGCTGGCCATCGCCGCCTGCCAGGCGGTACTGCTGTGGGTACAGGATCGCCAACTCAAAAGCGGCCATATCCGGGGCGTGATGCGGGTTTTCCCTCCCATCCAGGTGATGGAATCCATGCTGTTCGAGGCGATCTGGCTGGGCCAGATACTGCTCACCGTGGCGATCTTCAGCGGCTTCCTCTACGTGGACAACCTGTTCGCCCAGAACCTGGCGCACAAGAGCATCCTGACGCTGGTGTCCTGGGTGGTGTTCGCGATCCTGCTGACCGGTCGCTATCTGCGCGGCTGGCGCGGGCGTACCGCCATTCGCTTTACTCTCAGCGGTTTTGCCGTGTTGCTGGTGGCCTTTTTCGGTAGCCAGCTGGTGCTGGAATTTATTCTCAAGCGGTGAGGCAGCAACAAGCTTCAAGCCACAAGCTGCAACGCGGGCCGGGCCGGGCCGTGCTGATCGGATAGTACCTTGCCCGGGTTTTTGTAGAAGCTGTCCGTAGGAGCGTCGCTCGCGGCGCGATTCGGCGTTCATTGTGGCTGCGCATCGTCTGATCAGTAAAACCTGTCGGGCTCTGAGATTCCAGATCGCCCTACGGGCGATTTCCGCGCAAGCGCGGTTCGCCATGCAAGCATGGGCTCCTACAGCGGCTTCGTAGGAACGTAGCTCGTTGCTTGACACCCCCAACCCCCAGCCCGAACAATAGCGGGCCGACTGGCGGATAAACGACTTTTCCTTTGGATACCTACTCTGACGGGTGGCTGATAGGCGCCCTGATTGCCCTGATTCTTGGCTCTGCCTTCTTCTCCAGCAGTGAAACCGGCATGGTGGCGATAAACCGCTATCGCCTGCGTCATCTGGCCCGTCAGGGCCACAAGGCTGCCTCCCGGGTAGAGGCGCTGCTCAAGCGCACCGACCGGCTGCTGTCCGTCATTCTGATCGGCAACAACTTCGTCAACAATTTCGCCGCCACGGTGGCCGCCATTCTGGCGATTCGCTGGCTGGGCGACAGTGGCGCCGCGGTGGCACCGGTGGTGATCACCATCATCATGCTGGTGTTTGCCGAAATCACCCCAAAGACCTATGCGGCCATGAAGCCAGAACGGGTGGCTTTCCCGGCCAGCGTGCTGCTGAAACCCCTGCAGGTTCTGCTGGCACCCCTGGTATGGATGGTTAACGGCGTCAGCATGATGCTGTTAAGGCTGGGCGGCATCCGCCCCAACGATCAGGATGAGGATCACCTGAGTCCGGAAGAACTGCGCACCGTGGTCAACGAAGCGGGCGGCCTGATTCCGGAAAATCACCAGAAGATGCTGCTCAACATCCTCGACCTGGAAACGGTGACCGTGGAAGACATCATGGTGCCGCGCAACGAGATGGTGGGCATCGATCTTGAGGATGACATGCACGACATCCTCACCACCCTGCGCTCCAGCCAGCACACCCGCCTGCCGGTATTCAACGGCGACCCGAACAACATGATCGGCCTGCTGCACCTGCGCAAGCTCAGCCGTTTGCTGCTCAAGGAAGACATCAACAAGGCGGAGTTGATGCAGCACACGGTGGAGCCCTACTTTGTCCCAGAGGGCACCTCCCTGCACCAGCAGCTGATCAATTTCCAGAATGCCAAGCGCCGTATCGGCATCGTGGTGGACGAATACGGCGATGTACTGGGGCTGGTTACCCTGGAAGACATTCTCGAAGAGATCGTCGGCGAGTTCACCACCGACCTGGCCGCCAGCAGCCCGGACATCCACCCCCAGGATGACGACAGCTATGTGATCGACGGTTCCGCCACCCTGCGCGAAATCAACCGCAGCCTGGACTGGGAACTGCCCACAGACGGCCCCAAGACCCTCAACGGCCTGATCCTGGAATACCTGCAAGACATCCCCGACGCCAACATCTCGATAAAGATCGATCAATACCAGATCGAGATCCTGCAGGTGAAGGACAATATGGTGAAGGCGGTGAAGGTGAGGAAGGCAGGAAACAGTTAACAGTGAATAGTTAACAGTTCGCGTTGTAACGCTTTCGATTTTCAAACCTAAGAGGCCGCGTCCAGAGCATGGGCGCGGCCTCTTACGTTTTAGAACAATAACGCCTAAACCGCGCAACTGTTCACTGATAACTATTCACTGTTAACTGCCCTTTCAAACCCTATCCGCCACCGGTGAGCCCACCCAGGCGAGGATGTCCGATTCATAACGTTTCACCAGGGCGCGCCCCTCCTGGATAGCCTCCTTGGCGCGATGAAAATCCATCAGCGCAAAATCTTCCAGCAGAGGTACCAATGTCACCTCCGGCGGGTCACCAGCCATACGTGAGCGGGTGATGCGGTCCTGCATGATGTTGATGCTGGATGCCACCACATCGAAAAAGCCCGGATCGTCACCCTCTTCGGAAATGAAGTAACCCATCATCTTGTGCCAGATGCTGCGTTCTTCGTCACTGCCCTCTTCTCCCTGGGCCTGACTACGAGTGTCCCGGGACAGATGGGCACCAACCAGCTGGGCGTTGAGGTTCACGGCGATAACCACATCCGCTCCCATGGCGCGTGCGGCAGACACCGGTACCGGATTAACCAGCCCCCCGTCCAGCATCCAGCGACCCTGCATTTTTACCGGTGAAAACAAACCCGGCAGCGCACAGGACGCGCGGGCGGCATCCAGCATGGTGCCTTTGGTGATCCAGATTTCCCGGCCAGTCTTCATGTCAGTGGCCACGGTTACCAGCTTCTTCTCCAGAGTCTCGATATCCGGATTTTCATGATGCTCGCGGAAGAAATTGAACAGCTTCTCCCCCTTCACCATCCCGCCGGACAGACTGATATCCAGCAACCCGAACACATCCTTGACGGTAAGCGACTGCACCCAGTCAGCAAACTCGTTGAGGGTGTCTGTCACGTAGGCGCCGCCCACCAGGGCACCAATAGACGTTCCGGCCACCACCTGGGGCTGCACACCGATTTCTTCCAACGCCTGAATCACACCAATGTGCGCCCAGCCGCGGGCAGAGCCACTCCCCAACGCCAGGCCGATCACCGGTTTGTGAGATGCCTGATCATCAATATCGGTCATGATGAATTTTTCTCCTTGCGGACAACACAGGGGGCCGGCTCACCGTTCATACGTTGTTCAATACGACGGAATACTTCCTGCTTTTCCTCATCGGAAAGCAGCCCCCAGATGGAAATTTCTCCGCCACTACGGAAACACCCCACGCAGATATCATTTTCATCCAGCGCACAGATGGAAACGCAGGGAGATATCAGCTGGCTCATGACGGAAACCGTTCGTCCACTTCCAGATGCTCACTGAATTCCTTGGCATGGGCCACATAGTGCATGCTGCTCATGGTCAGCATGGCCTTGTGTCCGTCGGTGATTTCCTTGACCACCTTCGCCGGGGAGCCCATCACCAGGGAATTATCGGGAATCTTCATGCCTTCCGGCACCAGGGAATTGGCGCCGATGATGCAATTCTTGCCCACCACCGCCTTGTTCAGAACCACCGCGTTAATACCAATCAAGCTGTTATCGCCAATGGTGCAACCATGCAGCATGACCTTATGGCCCACGGTCACATCACGGCCGATTTTCATGGGCACACCCGGGTCCACATGCAGTACGGCGCCGTCCTGAATATTGGTGTTTTCACCAATCTCGATCACATCATTGTCAGCGCGCAGTACCGCATTGAACCAGATGCTGGTGTTGGCTTCCATGATCACCGAGCCGATCACGGTGGCGTTGTCTGCGATCCAGTGGCCGGCGCCACGTTGCTCCAGTTGTCGGCTGCCAAATTTATAAATCATCACTGCTTTCCTTCGTTGGCGAACGTCAGTCCGTCACTTCAAACTCGATGTTCGCATCATAAACGTGGTTGATCAGATCCAGAATCATGAAGGCGGTCAGCCCCCAGATGCGCTTGTCTTCGTAGTAATAGCTGGGAATCCGGAAACGGCGGCCAAAAAAGTCGATGGGGCTGGACAGCTCCGGCACTTCATCCAGAAAAAACTGCAGCGGCACCTGAAAAATCGACTCGATTTCACCGGGCTCTGCCACCAATGTCGCCTCGGGCCGAACGATGCCTACAAAGGGCGTGACTTTCATGCCATAGCGGGAGGCCAGCGGCGACAGCTGGCCAAGCACATCCACAAAGCCGGGATCCAGCCCCACCTCCTCTTCGCTTTCCCGCAGGGCCGTCATCAGCAGGCTCTTGTCTCCCGGGTCCCGCTTGCCACCGGGAAACGCCACCTCACCGGCATGGGTGGGCATGGTGTTGGAACGCACGGTCAGAATCAGGCGCGGCTCGGGATCATCAATCAGCGGCATCAGCACCGCCGCTTCCGGCAGTGCCAGCGGCAGCTCCGTGCGTTTGTAGTGCGGCAGTCGCTGCCTGAGCTGATCGAGCACAGCCTTCTCCTGTAGTGCATTCAACAGTGCATTCAATTCAAACGGTAGTTTGAACAGGCAGGCCGTCGGCGGCAAGCCTGTGATCACAGTAACATCACCGCCGGGCAGATGGGGCCGCCGCGGATTCTCCTGTATCATCAGGTTTTTGCCGCATCCGGAGCGAGAGGTTTCATGAAATTCTGCAGTCACTGCGGTAGCGACCAGATCGGTTTCAGCATTCCGGAGGGGGACAACCGGCCCCGTTACTGGTGCCCCGATTGCCAGACTATCCATTACCAGAACCCCAAGATCGTGGTCGGCGCAGTCCCCATCTGGGAAGGCAAGGTGCTGCTGTGCAAGCGCTCCATCGAACCGCGCAAGGGCTACTGGACCCTGCCCGCCGGCTATATGGAAAACGGGGAAACCCTGCAGGAAGGCGCGGCCCGGGAAACCTGGGAAGAAGCCTGTGCCACAGTGGCCATTGGCGATTTGTACACCGTCTTCAACCTGCCCCATATCAATCAGGTCTATGTGTTCTTTCTCGGCAAACTGGAAGACGGCAAGTACGACGTGGGCGAGGAAAGCAGCGATGCGGGCCTGTTCGGTCTGGATGAAATTCCCTGGGATGAACTGGCCTTTCCGGTGGTCGGTCGCACCCTCAAGTTCTATATCGATGATCTCAAGCGTGACGAGTACCCGGTACGCATTCAGGAAGTGCCGCCGATCGGCAAGAAGCACCTGAGCCGGGACGCATAATACGTCTGTAGAAACCGCGAGGAACAAGGCTGAATATCGCGTCTGAACATTCCTGATCACCCACGGGGCGGTTTCCTCGCTACGCTCGGTTCGCATGTCGCAGATCCCCTTGGGGGCAAGCATAGCTCCTGCGGGTGCCTTCGAGGCTCCCTCGGCAGGTCACCCCGGCAACGGTTCCAGGCGCCACAGGTCAATGGCGGGCTCTTCGTAGGGGTGGGCCAGGCGCAGGGCACTGATCACGGTCTGCGCCCGCGAAGCCGGGCAGATTGTCTCCACCCGATACTCTTCCACCACTTCCACGTCGCCGCCAGTCTCCCCGATATAGGGGTTGCTGCCTTCCAGAGGACGGAACTGGCCTTGCCCCAGAGTCTGAAAACAACAGCAATCATAATCGCCGATATGCCCGGCGCCGGCTTCGAAGATGGCGTTCTTTACCTGCTCCACATGGCTTGTCGGCACGTAAAAGCACAGTTTGTAATACAGCTCATCCATTGCGGCCTCCTTGTTATCGCTCGGCCATACTGTCACTGCAACCCGACTCGGCTACAGGGGGGCGATCAGTTACAAGTTTAACGTTAAAAATCGCGGGCGAGGCCTGTGCTTATTGCCAGAGGCCTCGCCCGCGCTTTGAAACTTTCAACTTTCAACGTGTAACTCGGCAAACTCCGGCTTCAGAGCATAATCGCCGTGGGCAGAAATCCAGATGCCTTCGGCGGCGACGGTCTGTTGCCCATTGACCCAGACACTGCCTTCGCAACGCAGCTTGCGCCGCTCCAGGGTGACCAGCCGGGCCTCGAACTCCACCGGTGTATTGATGGGCGTACCCGCCAGATAGCGAATATTGAGGGTACCGGTCATGCCGATCTGTTTCACGAAATCCTGGGTTTTGGCCATCAGCATATCCAGTGCCAGGGACAGCACACCACCATGTACCCGCCCGGGTGGTCCCTGAAAGGCCAGGCCAAAGGTGGCGCGGCCACGGACCCGGTCCCCATCCAGCCACAATTCCAGCGGTGGTGACATGGCGGAGGCCTTGCCGGTAAGGATTTCGAAATCCACCAGATCGGTGACATCATCGGCGGAGCCTTCTCCGGCCAGCAGCCTTTCCAGAATGCCGTTATAGTCCCGCTGGCCATACTGGGCCAGATCGTTGCGCAGCTGGCGGATGTGTTCAATATATTCGTGAAGCTTGTCGTCCGGCGCATCCAGACGCAGAACCTGCTCGGTCAACCCGACCAGTTCCTGGCCCAGCTGCCGGTGCAGTCGCGCCCGGGGCGAAGGTTCCGGTGTTTCCGCCACGAGAATGTCGCGGAAGTGATAACGTCGCTCGCTCATGACTACCCCAGACTCTTCGGTGTCAGCCAGATGCCTTCCGCGCTGACCGTCTGGGTGTCACCGTGCCAGATGCCGCCTTCCACAAAGATCTTGCGGCCTTCCTGGCCGGTGATCCGGGCCCGGCAATGGATGGTATCTTCGATGGGAGTGGCCGCCAGGTAGCGAATATTCAGGGTACCGGTTACACCCAACCGGAACGCCGCATGCAGGGCCCGGGACAGGGCCGCGTCCAACAGCCAGGCGATCACACCACCGTGCACCCGCCCTGGTGGCCCCTGATATTGCAGCCCCAGACGCAGGGCCCCTTCGATACCGTTCTGATCTTCCTGCAGCCACTCCACCTGGGGGGCAATGGGGTTGGAAGGCCCACCCACCGGGTCGTAGTCCATCATGTGAAAAATATCCTCGGTGGTGGCCGAGCCAGTAAACAGCTTGCGATTGGCCGCGCGGGTATCGCGCCGCTCCGGCTCCCCCACCGTTGCCACCAGCGCTTCCAGCTGATCCGCCCAGCCACTGAGCGTGTCGAGATCGCCCTCGGCCCGAATCAGCCGCTCCGCCAGAGTCTGCATGGCCGCACTGATACGACGTCGCTCAACAAAATCCGCCGGCACAGGCTCGTTGCTGTAGGCCTTTTGCAATTCGAAAGGCCCGAAGGTTTTTTCTGACACAGGAACACCAGTAGGTAGTGAATAGTTAATAGCAAAATCTAAACAAGCGTTTGATTCTGAGGGGAGCCGCTATTCAGCTCAAGCTCATAAAAGGACATAAAAAAGGCGGAAATAGCCAAGCCATTTCCGCCTTTCTTTTCAGCTTTTGATCCCAGCTGTTAACTGTTCACTATTAACTGTTAACTGCCTTTACCCCACCCACTTCCGTGCATTGGCAAACATCCGCAGCCAGGGGCCGTTTTCGTGGCCGCGCCAGTCGTCCGGAATCCAGCTGTTCTGCAGCACACGGAACACCCGCTCCGGGTGCGGCATCATGATGGTGACGCGCCCGTCGGTAGTGGTGAAACCGGTAACGCCCTGGGGCGAACCGTTGGGGTTCGCCGGATACTGTTCCGCCGGGTTGCCCTGGCCATCCACATAGCGCAGTGCCACCAGACGCTGCTCGATGTTGCGATTCAGGGCGTCATCACCCAGCTCTACACGGCCTTCGCCATGGGCGACCGCAATGGGAATGCGGGTACCGGCCATGTCCTTGAGCAGGATGGACGGGGAATCCTGGATTTCCACCAGGGAAGTGCGCGCCTCGAACTGCTCGGACAGGTTGCGCACAAAGCGCGGCCAGTGCTCGGCACCGGGGATCAGGTCCTTCAGGTGGGACAGCATCTGACAGCCGTTACACACGCCAAGCGCAAAGGTATCTTCGCGGAAGAAGAAACGATTGAAGGCTTCGCGCAGTTCCGGGTTGTAGAGCACGGTCTTGGCCCAGCCACCGCCGGCTCCCAGCACATCCCCGTAGGAGAAACCGCCACAGGCCACCAGGCCCTTGAAGTCATCCAGTTGTACCCGCCCGGCCAACAGGTCGCTCATGTGCACGTCGATGGCGGAGAAGCCAACTCGGTCGAACGCCGCTGCCATTTCGGTCTGGCCGTTGACGCCCTGCTCGCGCAGGATCGCCATCTTCGGCTTGGCGCCACTGTTAATGTAAGGCGCCGCCGGGTTCTCGGTCATGTCAAAGGTCAGGCGCACATTCAGGCCCGGATTATTGTTGTCCGGGATGGCCTCGAATTCCTGACGGGCGCAATCCGGGTTATCACGCAGGGACTGGATCTGGTAGCTGGTTTCCGCCCAGATGCGCTGCAATTCCCGGCGCGGGGTTTCCAGCAGGATGCCACCACCCAGACGCAGGCGAATCACATCGTCGCCGTCCGGCTGACCCAGGTGGTGAACGCACTGGCTGAGACCGGCTTCAGCGTAACGGGCCAGGATCTCCTGCCGGTGGGCCGGGCTGATCTGCAGCACCGCGCCCAGTTCTTCGGCAAACAATGCCGCCACCGCTTCCGGGTTATCACCGGCGATATGATCCAGGGTGATATCCAGGCCGGTGCGACCGGCAAAGGCCATTTCCACCAGGGTAGTAAACAGGCCGCCGTCGGAACGGTCGTGGTAGGCCAGCAGTTTGCGCTCGGCCAGCAGCTGCTGGGTGACCTCGAAGAAGGCGATCAGATCCTTGGCATCATCCAGGTCCGGCGGCACATCGCCCACCTTGCCGAACACCTGGGCCAGGGCGGAGCCCGCCAGGCGGTTCTGGCCACGGCCCAGATCCACCAGCAGCAGTTCACTGTCGACCCCGGTTTTCAGTTCCGGGGTCACGGTCAGATCAATGTCGGTAACACCGGAAAACGCGGAGATCACCAGGGACAGGGGCGCGGTAACGCTCTTGTCGATGCCCTTTTCGTTCCACACGGTGCGCATGGACAGGGAATCCTTGCCCACCGGAATGGCGATGCCCAGCTGCGGGCACAATTCCATGCCCACCGTTTTCACGGTATCGAACAGGGCCTGGTCCTCGCCCGGGTGACCGGCGGCGGCCATCCAGTTGGCGGACAGACGAATCTGGCCCAGGTCACCGATATGGGCGCTGGCAATGTTGGTGATGGATTCGGCCACGGCCATGCGACCGGAAGCCGCTGCGTCCACCAGGGCTACCGGGGTGCGTTCCCCCATGGCCATGGCTTCGCCCGTGCTTACATTGTCCTGATTGGGGTTGAAACCGGTGGCGGTCACCGCACAGTCGGCCACCGGCACCTGCCAGGGACCCACCATCTGGTCGCGATGAACCAGACCGGTGATGGATCGATCGCCGATGGTGATCAGGAAGCTTTTCGACGCCACCGTGGGCAGGCGCAGCACACGCTCGCCGGCTTCTTTCAGGTCGATGCCGTCGGTGGTGAAGGTCTGGCGCAGGAAATCTTCCCGGTCAAAGCTGCGCTGCATTTTCGGCGGCTTGCCGAACAGCAGGTCCATGGGCAGATCCACTGGCGCCTTGCCGAAGTGTTCGTCGCTGACCGTCAGATGCTCTTCACTGGTGGCTTCACCCAGCACCGCGTAGGGCGTGCGCTCGCGCTGACAGATGGCATCGAAGCGCTCGATATCCTCCGGCATCACTGCCAGCACGTAACGCTCCTGGGCTTCGTTACACCAGATCTCCACCGGGCTCATGCCGGGCTCGGAGCTGGGGATTTCACGCAGTTCCAGTTTCGCGCCCATGTCATGGTCGTGCACCAGTTCCGGCAGGGCGTTGGACAGGCCGCCGGCGCCCACATCATGGATGGAAACGATGGGGTTGTTGTCGCCTTCCGCCCAGCAGCGATCGATGACTTCCTGCACCCGGCGCTCGATTTCCGGGTTGTCCCGCTGCACGGAGGCAAAATCCAGGGTTTCGTCGGACTCACCGGAGGCCATGGAGCTGGCTGCGCCGCCGCCCAGGCCGATGAGCATGGCCGGGCCACCCAGCACGATGATCTTGGCGCCGGCGGGAATCGGGTTCTTTTCCACATGGCCGTCTCGGATATTGCCCAGGCCACCGGCGATCATGATCGGCTTGTGGTAACCACGCACTTCGTCGCCATTCACGCCCGGCGCCTGGATTTCCAGGGTGCGGAAGTAACCACACAGGTTGGGGCGACCGAATTCGTTATTGAAGGCAGCAGCACCGATGGGGCCTTCGATCATGATGTCCAGCGCCGAGGCAATGCGCCCGGGCTTGCCATAGGGCGTTTCCCAGGGCTGCTCGAAACCGGGGATATTCAGGTTGGACACGGAGAAGCCGTTCAGGCCCGCCTTGGGTTTGGAACCACGGCCGGTGGCGCCCTCGTCACGAATCTCACCGCCAGACCCAGTGGCCGCGCCCGGGTGGGGCGCGATGGCGGTGGGGTGGTTGTGGGTTTCCACCTTCATCAGCAGATGCACCGGCTCGTTGACGAACTGGTACTCGGCACTGCCTGGTGCCGGGAAGAAGCGATCCGCCACCGGCCCGGCCACGACTGAAGCGTTGTCCTTGTAGGCACTCAACACGCCTTCCGGGGCATGGTTATAGGTGTTGCGGATCATGCCGAACAGGCTCAGATCCTGGTCTTCGCCGTCGATGGTCCAGTCCGCGTTGAAGATCTTGTGGCGGCAGTGCTCCGAGTTGGCCTGGGCGAACATCATCAGTTCCGCATCGGAGGGGTTACGGCCCAGCGCCGTGAAACGCTCCACCAGGTAGTCGATTTCATCCTCGGCCAGGGCCAGGCCGAGCTCGCTGTTCGCCGTTTCCAGCGCTTCACGACCACCACCGATCACATCCACCGTAGTCAGCTCGCGGGGGGAGTGATGTGAGAACAGGGCCTCGGCCTCTTCCAGCTCCGCCAGCACCACTTCCACCATGCGATCGTGCAGGGCCGGCGCCAAGGCGGACCGGCTTTCTTCACAGGCAGCCTCGCCGGCCAGCCGGTATTCGATGCCCCGCTCTACCCGCTCCACCTGGGTAAGGCCGGCGTTATGGCAAATGTCCGTGGCCTTGGACGACCAGGGCGAAATGGTGCCCGGGCGCGGCACCACCACAAAGCGCTGCCCGTCCACGTCGTCCTCTTCCAGGCTGGGGCCGTACTGCAACAGCCCTTCCAGCACCTGTTGCTGCTCATTGCTGAGGGGCGACTTGATCGCCACAAAATGCACATAACGGGCAGAGATCGCAGAAATACCCGTCAGGGACTCCAGCAGTTTTTCCTTACGAAATGCGGACAGGGCCGGGCTTCCGGAGAGGATCAGCATAGTGCGCCTTATATGATTACCAGTGGGGGTAGAGGTGGTGCTTTAAATTCAGGGCCGCAATGATACGGGATTTGCCCGCCGCTCGCAGCCTCCTGAAACAGCCAATTTCACCCTTGTCAGCCCTGTCCTACGCCATGGGGTAATCGCCTACGCCACCCGTCCTATAAGCAATTTAATGCTCTTTTCCGGACTTGTCGCATTTGTGCATAAAACGCTCAATTGTTCGACAAAGCTTTACATAACAGCCATTTGCCACTGATAGAGTTGCGCCACTTTTACGTGATATAGATCACAGGCAGGGGATGGAACAATCCCTAACCGGTCGGCGGTAAGCAGTATCGACCTGTCTGGATAACCTGACAGAGGTACACCAAGGATGACGGTTTTCTTTCGACATACTAAGCATCTCCTGGCCTCGCTGGCCCTGTTCAGCGTTATTGGCATGATGCTCGCCATGCGTCCCGCCCCTACCTCCATCGAACGGGTAATGACCCGCGGTGAGCTGGTGGTCATGACCCGTCCGTCCAACACTACCTATTACCGGGACCAGCACGGTTACACCGGCATGGAATACGAACTGGCCAAGGGCTTTGCCGACAGCCTGGGCGTAGAGCTGCGCATGCTGGAATCCGACGACCCCTCCTATATCCGTTACGCCATTCGCAAAGGCACCGCTGACATGGCTGCGGCCGGCCTGGTGGCCACTGCGGAGCGCAGCGAGAGCCTGCACTTCACCACCGACTATCAGAAAGTGGATTCCCTGGTGGTGCGCCGTCTGGACACCCCGCGTATCCGTGACCTTGCCGACCTGGCCGGCAAGCAAGTTGCCGTGTCCGCCGGGTCCAGCCATGCGGAACTGCTGGTAAAGGCACAACTGGAAAATCCGGGCCTGGAATTCCAGGAAGTGGAAGACGCCAGTCCGGAACAGCTGCTGGCCCTGGTGGAAGACGGCCAGGTGGATTACACCCTGATTCACTCCAACAGCTACACCCTACAGCGCGCCCTGTGGCCGGAGCTGATTGCCGACTACACCGCCGCCACCGATATGCCGCTGGCCTGGGCATTCAGTCCCAAGGATGACCAGAGCCTGTACCTGGCCGCCCAGCGCTACCTGACCCAGGCCAAGGCCAATGGCACCACGGCCAAGCTGGAAGACCGTTTCTACGGTCATGTGGAACAGTTCAACCTGTATGCGGCGCGCAGCTTCATGCGCCATCTGGAAGAACGTTTGCCCCGCTACGAGGAGCTGTTCCGTCAGGCGGAAGACAACAGCGGTTTCGACTGGCGCCTGCTGGCCGCCCTGGCCTACCAGGAATCCCTGTGGGATCCCGGCGCCATCTCCCCCACCGGGGTGAAGGGCCTGATGATGCTCACCAACGACACCGCGCGCCAGATGGGTATCAGTGATCGCACCGACCCGGCCCAGAGCATCCTGGCCGGCGCCGACTACCTGCGCCATACCCACGAACGCATCCCGGCGCGCATTCCGGAGCCTAGCCGCACCTGGATGGCCCTGGCCGCCTACAACGTGGGCTTTGGTCACCTGGAAGACGCCCGTGTGCTGACCCAGAATCAGGGTGGCAACCCGGACAACTGGCAGGATGTGAAACAGCGCCTGCCGATGCTGGCCAACCCGGCCTACGCCGGCCAGCTGCGCTACGGCAATGCCCGCGGCGGCCAGGCAGTGATCTACGTGCGTCACATCCGCCGCTACTACGACCTGCTGGTATGGGCGGAAAACAGCCGTCGCCGTGACGGCACCCTGATCGCGCTGAATTAAAAGACAGTCACGAGAGGTGCGTAACGAGTAGCGAAACCCTGTCACGGTTTACTCCTCGAAACTCGCAACTCGCGACTTTGTCTCAGAACAAGCCTGGCTGCTTCACCTGCCGCGCCAACGCCAACGGCGCCAGCCCCGGCAAACGCTCCGCCAGCATGCCATGCCACAATGCCGTCAGCGCCAGCGCATCGCCATTGTCGGGCATGTGAATAAACAGGTAAGGACGCTCCCCCGCCGCTATCCAGTTCGCCACCCGTTCCACCCAGGGCGCAAGAAACGCCCGGTTGGCCTGCAGATCCGGATGCCCCACATAACGGACCACCGGCGCCGCCTTGACCGGCAGCACATGCACCGGCAACCGGGGCTTCTTGCGCTGAGCATCTTGTGTCGCCTCATCCTGCGCACTCGCGGCAAACAAGGCCCGGCTATCAAAACAGACACGGGCCAGATTACGCTCGCGCAGGCCGCGATTTAGCGCCCTTTCCGACTCGCCCTTGGCGAAGAAATCCCGGTGACGCACTTCCACCGTGCAATCGAACGGTGCCGGCAGCGCCTCCACAAATCGCCACAAGTCCTCCAGTCGCTCCGGCCCAAAGGCTGCGGGAAGCTGTAGCAAGAATGGCCCGAGCACATCTGCCAGCGGAGCCAGCACATCCAGAAATGCCCGCGCCTGCCCACCAACCCCCTGCAGCAGACAGTCATGAGTGATCTGCCGGGGAAACTTGAACAGAAACCGGAAATCCTCAGGCACCTGGGCCCGCCATTGTTCACATTGCTTGCGTGACGGGGTGGCGTAGAAGGAGGTATTGCCCTCGACACTATTGAAGACCCGACTATAGCGTTCCAGAGAACTCTCGCCGGCAGGCAGACGACCATTCCAGGCGGGGTGCTGCCACTGCGGGCAGCCAAGAAAATACGGCAGCGTCATGGGCAAACCCCGCCATAGAAGCCCTGCTCCTCAAGACAAAGACGCACCTTTTCCAGCAACGCGTTGCTGAGCTGGCGATAGTCCGGGTAAGGGGTTAGTAGCAAGCGGCGCTCCGTGTCCACGGAAACCCCAGGAGCACCGGCCAGCGAACAGGCATTGTGCTGCAAGCCGGCAAAACGCTGCAGATTGTCCCTGCCGCCAATCCAGTGCCAGCATTCCTCGTCGGACAGTGCCGGCACAAAACAGAGTGCGGAGTTCTGGAACAGACATTCATCCCGAAAATGCCGCCAGTCCTCCGCCACCGGGCTGGCCACCTTGGCGAGCAGGTTCACGATCTTGCGCCAGTGGTTGGAATTAGCCGCCACCAGTTCAGTAGCGTCAGGGCGTTGCTGTAACCGGGCAAGACCGTTCGGCCGATGTGGCAAGTAAAGAATCAGGGTCGGGCGGGCAGCCCCGAGATAATCAATGTCAGGCATCCCAACGCTCTCGTCGGCTCCAGAGTGTCGGTATTCTACCGGGCGGCGCGGAAAAGGGGCCAAAACGAAAAAAGGGTCTGCCACATCACTGCGACAAACCCTTTTCTCTGAATCTTGGTAGAACCGGGCGGATTCGAACCGCCGACCTCCGCCATGTCAAGGCGGCGCTCTAACCAACTGAGCTACGGTTCTATGGCGATCCCCAGGGTGATGCTCCAAAAGAGCGACGTGCCTGAAGAGGGTGGCAATTCTATGCAGCTTGGCCGCGCAGGGCAAGGGGCAATTTATTTGCGCCGACGCGACCCCCAGGCCGTTTCGATCTGCCGGGCACGGGTGATGGATTCCTCCACCAGTTCAGACTGGTGCTCGGCAAACTCGCGAATGATTTCCAGGGCCGAGCGAACATCACGCCGGAAGATGGTTTCCACCAGCGCCTTGAAGAACGACAGGCATTCCTTCACTTCGTCGGCTTCCAGGTGCAGAGCCATGAAGTAGGCCCGCTGCATGGCCGGCTGCATATTGATGAGGATATCTTCCACAAACACATTGCGGGCAAACGGATAGGCGTGCTCAAGGAACTGGAAGCTGAGTACAAAGAAAGTATCCAGATCGCGCTCTTCCGCTGCCACTTGCAGACCATGAACCAGCTCGATAAAGGCATCCAGATCCTCTTCGCGCACCACCTTGATGGCCTTGCGAATCACCAGCCCAAGCAACACCTGCATCACCTCGTAGAGGCTGCGTACATGGGCTTCAGACATTTCCTTCACCACCGCGCCCCGGCGCGGCAGGATATCGATCAGCTGGCGGCGCTGCAGGATCAGCAGTGCCTCGCGCACGGAGCCACGACTCACATCCAGTTCGCCAGCGACACGCAGCTCCTGAATGCGATCGCCGGCCAGCATGTCACCATGGATGATCTGCTTGGCCAGGTGCTGGGCTATCTGTTCGGAAAGGCTTTCTTTGGCTTTGAAGCTCACAGGCACTCCTTGAAGGGATCTGGTCAGCACTCAACAACCTTCGCCGCACCTGCCGGCAAGCCGTTTGGCTTCCATACAGGCGCTACACTGCTATGCTTGTTGAACAATCCCGAAATTCTTGTCCGACTATAGTACAAGGTTGACGAACGACCAATAGCTGACAACTAATTGCCTACAATGGCCAGCCATCGGGCGATCTTCAGAGGCCCTCGGATGTGTCCATGCTCTCAGTTTTAGCCGGGCACTCTGGATTTCACAGCCATTACTGGCCAGTATGAAAAGAAAAGGTGCCCTGGTGTTGTTAGGGCACGACGATAAAGAATCACCAGGTACACAGGATGTCCCCAGACCTGATTACACAATTACCCCGCGTGGATGCACTTTTTGATTACTATGCGGAGCGCTTTGGCAAGCAACAGACCCCCTACCGTAACCACGTCTACCGGCTCATCAATCTGGTAGCCGCACAAAGATCACTGGATGATCAGGAACGGGAAGCGCTGGAGATTGCCGCCTTCTTCCACGATGCCGGCATCTGGCTGGCTGGCACGTTTGACTACCTGCAGCCCTCCGCCCGTCTGGCAGAACACTACCTGGAAGAACAGCAACTGGGCCATCACCGTGCCCTGGTTCGCGCCATGATCCTGAACCACCACAAGATCAGCCGCTATCACGACGACCGGAACAATCTGGTGGAGGTGTTCCGACGCGCCGACTGGATCGATGTGAGCCTGGGCGTCATGCGTTTCGGCCTCCCCATGGCCCGGGTCCGGCTGATAAAACGGGCCTTCCCCAACGCCGGTTTCCACCGCCTGCTGCTCAAGCTCAGTGGCCAGCAACTGCTCAGCCAACCCTGGCGGCCATTGCCCATGCTGCGACGCTGATACCCACGAATTACTGTGCGCTGCATGCGCTGTAATGTGGATACGCGACAAATGTCCCGGCAAACCCGTTTGCTGCCACTATTTTGACCACAAAAAGTTACTCACAGCATCTGTGGATAACTTTGTGCATAGACTGTCAGGAACCGCCGCCAGCGCTGATGTTCTCTGCCCTTCCCCCAGAATGATGAAAAAATGGCCGTTTTATTAAAACCTTATAAAACAACAACTTAAAATCATTTACCGCAAATCAACAAGTTAGCCAAGAACATTCACACAAGGCATGAAAAACGGTTAAACGCTGTGCAAAACTTCTGCTCTCAATCGGGGCAAACAGCAAAATGCAAGCGTCCAATGCCGACTTTATTCAGCCGGCACAGCCACTTGCACAGAGAAAGGGAAAGGATGGGTATGAAGATCAGCGGCGCAGACTGAAGCTGATGCCCAGCACAACTACCGGCTCCACATCCAGGTCGTTATTGTCCCGCTCTTCTTCGCTATCGCAGCGAAACGCCGCTTTGTACTCGTCGCAGTCCAGCGCTTCGATGGCCCCCACCGCCGCACTGACGGTCCAGCGAGAATAGGGCTTCACCCATTGGTGACCGAGTTCCACGCCGACACCAAGACGCTCATAGTGACGTTCGCCGCCCAAATCTCCCGCCATCAGGCCGGTGTAGAAGCCATTCTCGGACATCAGGCCGCGCTCCATTTTATGGCGCCAACCAGCCACCCAGCGGGGCTCATCAGTGTCCAGGCCACCGGAATCCAGGTACAGGGCAGGCATGGCGTAAAAGCTGTTGTGCTCGGTGGCCCACTCCAGGTTCAACCCGGCCAGACCATTGAGATAGCCAAGACCGATAAGCAGATCGTCTGCCACAGCCGGCAAAGGCATGAGCATAAGGAAGGACAGTAGCCAGCGATGCATGGCGAACTCCGGTTATTGTTGTTATTCAGCCAGGGCTTTTCACGCCTGGTCAGGCCGCAAGCGGGCCGGGGAGCCTGTATTTTTCACAACCCCTCCGCGGATTACAAGCATGGAGAACCCCCGGCCAAGCGTCAGCGGAGCCAGGGGGCTCTGTTACAGCGGAATCTTGTCGATACTGTCGGCGGTGGTATCGATGGCGCCATCTACTTTTTCTAGCGCTTCATCGGCGGCATTGCCGGCCACCGGAATAATAGACAGTACCGCACCCACCACGGAGCCGGCAGCACCGACCAGTCGCATCGGGGTTGTTGCCAGCTTGGTCAGAAAACAGCCACTCAGGGTGGCAGTCAACAGGCCCACCACCGCCAGACGCATTACGGATTTCATAGTTACTCCTTATTATTCTTGAGAGTGTTATTCTCTTGTACCGAGACGACGTGAATCAGTATTGAAACTGCATCCCCAGTCGACGTCCCACTTCTTCATAGGCTTCCACCACGCCACCCAGGCCCTGGCGGAAACGGTCCTTGTCCAGTTTCTCGCGGGTGTCCTTGTCCCACAGCCGGCAGCCGTCCGGGCTGAATTCATCGCCCAGCAGTACCTCACCATTAAACACGCCGAATTCCAGTTTGTAATCCACCAACAGCATGCCGCCATCCAGGAACAGCTGTTTGAGCACCTCATTGACCTGGAAGGTCAGGGTCTTCATTTGCGCCACCTGCTCGTCGGTGGCCCAGCCAAAGCTGCGGATGTGGTAATCGTTGACCATGGGATCACCCAGATCATCGTTCTTAAGAAAGAATTCGAAGGTCGGCGGATTCAGCTCCAGCCCTTCTTCCACACCCAGGCGACGGCAGATGGAACCGGCGGCAATGTTGCGCACCACACACTCCACCGGAATCATGTCCAGCTTCTTCACCAGCGACTCCACTGGCGACAGCATCTTCTCGAAATGGCAGGGGATCCCCGCTGCCTTGAGCTTTTCCATGATGGCGGCATTGAACTGGTTGTTCACCGCTCCCTTACGCGCCAGCGCCTCTTTTTTCTTGCCATCAAAGGCCGAGGTGTCATCGCGGAACAGCATGATCAGTTTGTCCGCGTCATCAGTGGTGTACACAGACTTGGCTTTGCCGGCGTACAACTCGTCGCGTTTTTCCATGGAAAGGCCTTTACTCGGGTCAGTATTAATGTACTTGCAGCCAGCCAAACCCTTCCGTCTGGCTGGCAACGCCAATTCGTTCTCGCCCACGGGTCACCACCCGCTCAACGGCATCCAGTGCATGCCGGGACGTGTTGTTCTGTTCACTCAGGTGCGACAACACCAGATGCTGCAGGCGGTCCACATTGGCCTGGCGCAGCAGCGCCGCCGCCTGATCATTGCTCAGATGCCCCAACATACCACCCACGCGGCGTTTCAACGACGGCGGATAGGGGCCATGGACCAGCATCTGCGCATCATGGTTGCATTCCAGCACCAGCGCATCGCAATCCTGGTAGGCCTCAACCACATGGGGAGTAATCGCTCCCAGGTCGGTGAGCACACCCAGTGTCCGGCCCTGCCAGCTAAAGCGGTACTGGCACGGCTCCCGCGCATCATGGGGCACCAGTACCGGCAGAATCTGCAACGCCCCAATAGCAAAAGTGCGCCCGGGCCGCACTTCCTGCCAGTTGGCGCCGCTCAGGCTGGTGCGCTTGCCTTGCACAGCGCTGGCGGTGCCGAAGGAGCTATACACTGGGCAACCGGTCTTGCGGGCCAGCGCCCCGGCACTGCGGATATGATCGCCGTGCTCATGGGTCACCAGAATGGCGCTCAGCTGATCCGCTGCCAGCCCCAACCGGGCCAAGCGCTGCTCGGTTTCCTTGACGGTAAACCCGCAGTCGATCAACACCAGGGTATCGTCCGCTTCCACCAGGGTGGCGTTGCCCTTGCTGCCACTGCCCAGGGATGCCAGCTTCATAGACTTAATTCAGTTCTTCAAAAATGCGTTCGAGAATAGCCTGCCCCGGGGTCTTTTCCACCAGCGCGGAGCCTTCCTCATTCAACACTGCCACCTGGATACCATTGGTGGTATGGCTCAGTTTCAGCTGGGCGGTCTTGGCACCAAGGGTATAGCGCGCAGGGACTTTCAGGTAATAAATGCCCACTTCACGGTCCCGATCGCTTATCTTCAGATCCGTGTTAGCCAGAGCCTCTCCCACGTATTCCCAGGCCCAGGCAAAGCGGGTAGACATCATGATAATCGGGTAACCGTTGCCATCACGGGCCAGTATCGCTTTGGAAGACGCATCCTTGGGAGCCGGCTGCTGTGACTCCTCATCGTCAGCACTGCCCAGCACCACCAGCTGTGGCGGCTTGGGCACGGTAAAGCGTTTTTCGTCTTCACCACGGCCCACCAGGCGTTCTTCCTGGCGGGGCACAGAATAAAGCGGCTGCTCGCCGATGAATACGCCATCTTCCGGGACCTGAATAGGCTCCAGCACTTGCGCATTGCGGTAATTCAGGCTGCTGTCCGGTAACCAGCTACAACCGGATGCTGCGGATACCACCAGGGCGAGCATTAACGCCGCTTTCTTCATTTAACCTCCAGCAGGCCGCATTGGCGCATGGTCTCACGCAACCGCGGCTGAGCCGCTTCTGACAGCGGCACCAGCGGCAGGCGGATACCAAGGTCAATCAGGCCCATTTCATACAGTGCCCATTTCACCGGGATCGGATTGGCTTCAATAAACAGATCACGATGAAGGGGCTCAAGTTCCGCATTCAGTGCTCGGGCCTGATCCGCGTCACCCGCCAGGGCGGCTTCGCACATGGCGGCCATCTTGGCTGGCGCCACGTTGGCAGTTACCGAGATATCACCGTGGCCACCGGCCAGGATGAAATCCATGGCGGTAGCGTCATCGCCGGAATAGAGCATGAAATCATCGCCGCAACGCTCACGGATTTCCCGGGCCCGCTCCAGATTGCCGGTAGCTTCCTTGATGCCGATGATGTTGGGCACCTTGCTCAGCCGCTCCACGGTTTCCGGCAACAGATCACAGGCGGTACGGCCGGGCACATTGTAGAGAATTTGCGGAATATCCACCGCCCGGGCCACCGCCAGATAATGCTGGTAGAGGCCCTCCTGGGGCGGTTTGTTGTAGTAAGGCGTTACCAACAGGCAGGCATCGGCGCCGTCACGCTTGGCGTCACGGGTCAGGCGGATGGCTTCTTCAGTGTTGTTGGCGCCGGTACCGGCGATCACCGGGATACGGCCCTTGGCCACGGCCACCACCTCACGGATCACACTGTCGTGCTCTTCAAAACCCAGGGTGGCGGATTCGCCCGTGGTGCCCACCGCCACGATGGCGTGGGTGCCCTGCTCCACATGCCAGTCCACCAGGGCGCGCAAGCGCTCCCAGTCCACTGCTCCGTCTGAGCGCATGGGGGTTACCAGCGCTACAATGCTGCCACGGATCATGCCTGTCTCCTGTTTTGCGCCAATGGGGCGCAATCGCGATTATTCCGGTGCACCGGACCCTGTCGTCGGGTGAAGGGCGCTATGGTAAACCTCGAAAACGCTGGACGCCAGATGCCGGGCCTCTGCACCCGTGCAGAAAAAACCTGCAACCTCTAAACTCTCACCAAACAATACGGCAATGCCTGCGGAGCGCATCATGGAACAACTCATCGTTATCTCGGCCCTGGGTTCAGACCGCCCGGGCATTGTGGAATCCCTGTCCCGGGCAGTACTGGAACACAATGGCAATATCCTCGACTCTCGCATGACCGTGCTGGGTGGCGAGTTTGCCGTGCTGATGCTGGTGTCCGGCAGTGACGCCACCCTGGATCAGCTGGAAGCGGACCGGGACAATCTGGCCAGCGAACTGGACCTGCTGATCACCCTCAAGCGTACCCGTCCCCGCGACCTGCAGGCCCGCGCCCTGCCCTACGAGGTGGAAGTGGTGGCCATGGACAATCCGGGCATCGTCCACGAAATCGCCAATTTCTTTTCCCGACGCAGCATCAACATCGATGACCTGCACACCGGTACCTATGCCGCGCCCCATACCGGCACCCGCATGTTCAGCCTTCACCTGGTACTGAGCATGAACGCAGAACAATCGGTGGCCGAATTGCGTGACGCCTTCCTGGATTTCTGCGAAGCACGCAATCTGGACGCCACCATGACCCCGAAACGCTAGGGAACCACTGAGCGTTTCACTCATACGGCAAAACCATCCACACCATGAAAGAGAAGCGGACCCGATATGGCACATCCCAAAATTGGTAATCTGGCCCCCAACTTCAAACTACCCGATCAGGACGGCAACCTGGTTGAATTGAAATCCTTCAAGGGCAAGAACCCGGTGGTAATTTTCTTCTACCCCAAGGCACTCACCCCGGGTTGTACCACCCAGGCCTGTGGCATTCGCGATACCAAAGCCGAGCTGGAAAAACGTGGCGTGATCGTTTTCGGCATCAGCCCGGACCCGGTGGCACGCCTGCCCAAGTTTATCGACAAGCATGACCTGAACTTCACCCTGCTATCCGACGAGGATCACGCCATCGCAGAAAAATACGGTTGCTGGGGCATGAAAAAGTTCATGGGCAAGGAGTTCATGGGACTCATCCGCACTACCTTTATTGTCGGCAAGGACGGCAAGTTGGCAAAGGTGATGGACAAGTTCAAAACCAAGAGCCATCACGAAGATCTGCTGGCGGAGCTGGACGAACTGGGTATCTAGGAAACCCCTAAAAAAGGGGCGCAAAGGCGCCCCTGATCTAATCCGGTCATGGGGCCACCTGCTCCTTCCCCTCCGCATCAGGGTAATCCGCTTGCCTGGGCCAGGCATTGATCACCGCCTTGATCAGGGTCGCCAGGGGAATGGCAAAGAAGACACCCCACAGGCCCCACAGGCCACCGAACAGCAGGATGGCAGTAATGATCGCCACCGGGTGCAGGTTCACCGCCTCGGAGAACAATAGCGGCACCAGAATATTGCCATCAATAAACTGGATGACACCGTAAATCACCATCACCAGAGCAAAGTCCCCACTCCAGCCAAACTGTACATAGGCAGCTACAGCCACCGGCAGTGTCACCACGGTAGCACCGATGTAGGGCACCACCACGGACAGCCCCACCAGCACCGCCAACAGTACGGTGTAGTGCATGCCCAGCAACAGGAACGCGATGAAGGTGACGCTGCCCACCAACAATATCTCGATGGCCTTGCCGCGCACATAGTTGGCAATCTGGTCATCCATTTCATGCCAGACATGATCAAGAATCCGGCGACGCCGTGGCAAGAAGCGCATCATCCAGCTGGTAATCGCTTCCCTATCCTTGAGGAAAAAGAACACCAGCAACGGCAACAACACCAGAAAGACCATTACCTCCACCAGGTTGGGGATGGACGCCAGCGACAGTGTCAGCACCCCCTGACCGGCTTCTGCCACCTGTCGCTGGATTACCGCAACGATGGAATTGACCTGCTCCATGGAGATCACTTCCGGGTAATGTTCCGGCAACTGCCTCAGCCAGCTTTCTCCGTTCTTGAGCAAATGGGGTAACTGGTCCTGCACCAGTAGCAAGGTCTGGCGCCAGACCATGGGCAGCAATACCACCAGGGTGGCGATCAGCAAACCCAGGAACAGGGTGAACACCAGGTTTACTGCCAGCAGACGCCGCATGCCCTTGCGCTCCAGCCCGGCCACCAGTCCCTGCATCAGGTAGGCAATCACAATGGCGGCCAGCACCGGCGCCAGCATGCCACCGAAAAACAGGATCACCAGTCCGGCGGCCAGCAATACCACCAGCAGATACACCGCCTCCTCGTCGGAGAAGTACTTTTCGGACCAGTTCTTGAGGATACGTAACATCAGCTCTCCTGTTCGCCGCGGCGAATCACAAAGGCATAGTGGCCCTTATTTTCGTCCATGCGAACCAGCTCGTGGCAGGATTGTCTCAAATAGGCAGGAATGTCGTCGGCGGAAGCGGCGTCGGTGGCGATGACCTCCAGTAGTTGCCCCGGTTTCAGATGCCTCAGCGCCTGCCGGGTCTTCAGCAATGGCATGGGACATTGCAGGCTGGAGGCATCAATCTGCAGGTCGATAGGCTGATCGCTCATACGGGCGCTTCATTCGTCTCTAGTCTACCGGCATTATAGTCACAACCCGGCTATGGAATAAGGGCCGGCCTGTGTCGGCCAGCACAAATAATCACGGGAGCACCTACTTGAAGTTTTTGCTACGCACGCTCTTATTGATGAGTTGTTGCACCCTGGCAGCCACCAGCGCCAACGACGACTTGCCGGTTCTCGGTGACCCTACTGCCGCGCTTATGTCCGCCGACCAGGAATACCGGCTGGGCAGGAGCTGGCTGCGCGGCCTGCGTGGGCAGACCTCAATCATGTCCGATCCGCTGGTACAGGAGTATGTGGAAAGCCTGGTCTACCGCCTTGCCTCCTACAGCGATCTGAAAGAGCCCAATCTGGAAATCGTGGTCATCAACAGCCGCCAGATTAACGCCTTTGCGGTACCCGGCGGGGTGATCGGTCTTAACGCCGGGCTGTTCCTCAATGCCCGCGACGAAGACGAAGTAGGCGGCGTGGTGGCCCACGAAATTGCCCACGTGAGCCAGCGGCATTTCGCCCGCCGTTACCTGGATTCCAAGAAGATGAATACCGCGGTACTGGCCGCCATGCTCGCCAGTCTGGCGGTGGCCATTGCCGGCGATGGCGAAGCGGGTATGGCCGGCATCGCCGCCACCCAGGCCGGAGCCATCCAGGCGCAACTGGCCTATTCCCGCCAGAACGAACGGGAAGCGGACCGGGTGGGCATGCAGACTCTGGCCGCCGCCGGTATGGACCCGGATGCCATGCCACGGTTCTTTGAGCGTATGCACAATAACCAGCGCTTTGCCGGCGACCCTCCCGAATTTCTGCTCACTCACCCGGTGACCGAAAGTCGTATCGCCGACAGCCGCTCCCGGGCACGTTCCCTGCCCTCACCACGAATGAATTCCTCATTACATTTTCTTCTGGTGCAGGCCCGACTCCAAGCTGCCTTTATTCAGGGCGACAATCACGCCATCGACCACTTCCAGCGATACAGCAACGAACGTAATGCCCTGGCCTTGCAGGCAGCCCGTTACGGGCTGGCACTGAGTTATCTGCGTGCCGACCGCTTTGACCAGGCCAGAAAAATCATGCAAGCGCTGGCCGAGGAACACCCGGACCAGCTGTGGTTCCGGCTAGGGCTGGTGGAGGTGGCACTGGACGAAGGGGATTATGCTCGAGCCATCAGCCAGGCTGAGCGAGTACTGGATCTGTCTCCGGACAATTACCCCGCGTCCATTCTGATGAGCAAGGCATTGTTGCGAAGTGAACAACCGGCCAAGGCGCTTCCGGTACTCAAGCCTTTGCTCAGCCAGCGTCCCAACAACCCCTATATCTGGGATCTGGCTGCCGACGCCTATGGCAATAGCGGCGACAAGGTCCGAGCCCTGCATGCACGAGCTGAGAGCCAGTTCCTGCGTGGCAGAGACCAGCAGGCCATGCAACAGATGCAATACGCCCTGCGTGATGCCGAGAATGATTTTGCCCTTTACAGCAAGCTGACTGGCCGACTGCAAACCATGAAGGCGCTATCAGAAGAAGAATTCTGAGACGTCGGAGCATTTGACCGCCCCGTTGGAGCCTTGCTTGCAAGGCGAAGGATTCTATCAGCCCCGGTGCCCTCTGGAATCTTCGCTTTGCACGCAAAGCTCCAACGAAGCGAACACAGGCCAGGTCCAACAAAAAAAGGCGGCACACGGTGCCGCCTTATTTCATTGTCATACCCTTACGACTTCAGCGACTTGCCAAAGTCCAGCATGCGGTTAAGCGGCACCATGGCTTTTTCCGCCAGGTCCGGGTCCACAAAGATTTCCTGGCCCATGCCATTGTCGTCTTCCAGCACCGCCAGCATGTTCTGCAAACCGTTCATAGCCATCCACGGACAGTGGGCACAGCTGCGACAGGTGGCACCGGAACCGGCAGTGGGCGCTTCCAGGAACGTTTTTCCCGGCGCCAGTTGCTGCATCTTGTAGAAGATGCCCTTGTCGGTGGCGACGATGAAGGTATCGTTATCCATCTCGCAGGCAGCCTTGATCAGCTGCGAGGTGGAGCCCACCACATCCGCCATTTCCACCACCGGCGCCGGTGACTCCGGATGTACCAGAATGGCAGCGTCCGGGTAGGCCGCTTTCAGATCCTGCAGGCCCTTGGCCTTGAATTCCTCGTGCACGATACAGGCGCCGTCCCAGCACAGTACATCGGCACCGGCCTTGTCCCGCACATAGCTGCCCAGGTGCTTGTCCGGGGCCCAGAGAATCTTTTCGCCGTTGCGGTCCAGATGCTCGATCAGCTCCACCGCAATGGAAGAGGTCACCACCCAATCGGCCCGGGCCTTCACCGCCGCCGAGGTATTGGCATACACCACCACGGTGCGGTCCGGATGCTGATCGCAGAAATCGGCAAACTCGTCTTCCGGACAACCGATATCCAGGGAGCAGGTCGCTTCCAGGGTGGGCATGAAAACGCGTTTTTCCGGGCTGAGAATCTTGGCGGTCTCGCCCATGAACTTGACCCCGGCCACAATCAGGGTGGATGCCGGGTGTTCCTTGCCAAAGCGGGCCATTTCCAGGGAATCGGACACGCAGCCGCCGGTTTCTTCCGCCAAAGACTGGATTTCAGGATCGGTGTAATAGTGGGCCACCAGTACCGCGTCGCGCTGGCGTAACAATTCCTTAATGCGCTGACGGTAGGATGCACGTTGCTCCTCGCTGAGGGAGTCTTCGTGTTCCACCTTGGCCAGGTGGGCCTGTACCAGTGCTTGTGCCTCTGCTGTCATTGGCTTCACCGCCCGGGGTTTCCCCCTGATATCAATAACTTAGGTAACAACCAGGAAATCAGGGCGGGCATAATACCACAACGCGGCGCCGAAACGGCGCCACACAAATACCCTTGATAGTTAAAATGCGCCCGGACGGGCGGCTTTTCAAGATGCCGGGCGATAGTCGGGGCCGGCTGCCACCAGATGCACAGTACTGATGGCACGTTCCAGGAAGGCACCCTCGCAATAACAGAGGTAGTAATCCCACATACGGATAAAGCGCTCGTCAAAGCCCAACTCCCTGACTTTTGGCAAGGCCGCCAGGAAGCGTTCGCGCCAGTGGTGCAAGGTCAGGGCGTAATCGTGGCCGATGTCATGGAGTTCCGTGGCGACCATGCGGGTATGGTCTGCCAGGTGCTGGCACATCACCGAGACGCTGGGCAGGAAACCGCCGGGGAAAATGTAGCGCTTGATGAAATCCACCTGCTTCAAGGCGTGTTCATAGCGCTGATCCGGTACCGTGATGGCCTGCAAGACCATCTTGCCATCCGCTTTCAACCTCTCGCCAAGCACCTGGAAATAGCCGGGCAGGAACTCCGCCCCCACCGCTTCGATCATTTCTACGGACACCACCCGATCATACTGGCCGGTGAGCTCGCGATAATCCTCTTCCAGCACCGTCACCCTGTCTTCGAGACCTTCCTCCACGACACGCTCCCGGGCATGGCGAGCCTGTTCCCGGGAAATAGTGGTGGTGGTGACCTGTACACCATGATGCTTGGCCGCATGAATGGCGAGACCGCCCCAGCCAGTGCCGATTTCCAGCAGGGTCATGCCCGGGGCCAGTGACAAATACTGGCAGATCTTTTCCAGCTTGTAATCAGAGGCCTCTTCCAGCGACGCATCCGGGCGGGGAAACACCGCGCTGGAATACATCATGCTGCGATCCAGAAAAAGGCTAAAGAAATCATTGCCCAGATCGTAGTGGGCAGAGATGTTGCGACGGGATCCCTGCAGGGAATTACGGTTGTAGCGATGCAATACCTTCAGGGCCGGCTTTGACAACAATGCCATGCCACCTTCCAGGGCTTTCATGGCGTCTACGTTGGCAGCAAAGTAACGAATGACTGCCACCAGGTCCGGGCTATCCCAGCCTTTTTCCATGTAAGCTTCTGCCGCGCCCAGGGCACCGCCACTCATCATCATGGTATAGGTGCGCCAATCACGCAGGCGAATGATCGCTGCATCACCATGTGAAGAATTGCCGCCGATAATGACCCGATTGCCATCGGGTTCATGAATACGGAGAGCGCCGTGAGGCAGCGCATTAAGTCGCGCCAGCACCAGTTTGCGAGCCACTGTCTGTGGCCAGCTAATAGTCACACTGTGCGCCAGTCGATTTGTTGTGGCTTTTTCGCCAGACAGCATGCGGTCAATCTCCGTACCGATTGTTACTGTTTTTGCCGGGGTGAGTATGAAATCTCGCCCCTTTGCGCCATAGCCGGAATGCCTGCCAGTAAATGGCACGCAACGTGGCCAGTCCCTGAGCGCCAAACCGGAAGACCACCGTTCTCATTGTGCGACTGCTGGCTTCCTGCAAATTCAGCTGTAAACCTGCCACGAAAACGACTTGATCTTCCTTTCTGTCTTCCAAGACTAGGCGCAAACCGGGTAAAGCCACGTGAAGATCCCAATGATAGTCCAACGCCATGGGCAGAAACGGGGACACATGGAAAGCCTTTGGGTGACTGACCTGCCAGCCCCCTTGTTCGTTTTTTTGCAGGTTCAGTGGATAGAAATGACGCTCACGCCAGGGAGTGTTTTGTACTTCTGCCAACATGCTATCCGGCTGATCGCTGTCTTCGGGAAAATGCAGATACAGCACCAGCGGATTGAACAACGTCCCCAGGGTGCGCCACTGGCCCAGCATCACCACCCTGCCCCCGGACCATTCCAGACCCAGTGCTGCCGCCTTCTCACGGACCTTGCCTTCCAGGTTATCCTGTCTGGCGTCCACAAAATCACTGTCACGGAACACCACCGGCCGCCAGCGACGACCCCAGCCAGGATGCTTTGCCAACATGGCATCCACCTCCGCCAGATCACACCAGACCAACCACAGCGGGTAGTGGAACCCATGGCGGAATGGCACCAGGCGCTGGTGCCATACCTTGCCCCTTGCTATCGCCTGGGTAATCACGGGGCAGACTCCGGGGACAATGCCCGCACCACATCCAGGGCCGACACCACACCATCCTCATGGAAGCCATTGCGACACCAGGCACCGGCATACCAGGTGCGTCGTTCACCATTGCCCGTCAGCAGGGTTTCCCGTGCCGCCACTGTGTCTGGAGTGAACAGAGGATGGGCAAAGTGATAACGGGCGATGATTTTCTCCGGGTCAATTCTGTCCGTGGCGTTGAGTGTCACGCAGAAAGTTTCCGGCGCCTGAATACCCTGCAGAATATTCATGTCATAGGTCACCTGTACGCGCTCCTGATCATCATCGAACAACAGCGCATTCCAGCTCGACCAGACTCTCTGCTGCCTGGGCAACAGACGGATATCTGTATGTAGCACCACCTCGTTATCCTGATAACCGAGCCGTGACAGACAATCGCCTTCGCGGCTGTCCGGGTCGGCAAGCAAGGCCAGGGCCTGATCGCTGTGGCAGGCAAGAATCACCTGATCAAACGCTTGCTGCTCGCCGTTCACCGTGAGGGTGACACCCTGCTCATGGCGGCGTACTGCACTGACCGCTGAACGGGTATGAAAACGGGCTGAACACTGCTCCACCAGAGGAGCCACATATTGGTTGGAGCCCCCGGGCACCACATACCACTGGGGCCGGTTGGTCAGCGACAGCAAGCCATGATTCTGAAAAAAGCGGATAAAGAATTTCGCCGGAAACACTTCCATCTGCTCCAGGGAACAGGACCAGATGGCCCCGCCCATGGCGAGAATATAATCGCGGCAGAAACGCTCCCCGTAACCGTGACGGCGCAGGTATTCCCCCAGGGGCATTTCCCCCGCTTCACTGTCCAACAAGCCGGGCGCATGGCGATTGAAACGCAGAATATCGCCGATAAAACGCCAGTGAGACGGACTCAGCAGGTTGCGCTTCTGGGCAAAAATACCGCCCAGGCCGTCACCGCAATACTCCAGCCCGTTGCGCTGGTCACTAACCGCAAAACCCATGGCGGTGGGCTTACCCTGCAGGCCCAGTTCATCCAGCAGGCGCAGATAGTTGGGGTAGGTGCGATCATTGAAAACGATAAAGCCCACATCGATGGCGTAATCACCGTGCTCACGGCTCACCGGTACGGTGCAGGTGTGGCCACCGAGATAGTCGTTAGCCTCGAAGACGTCCACCCGATGATGTCGGGACAGATACCAGGCGGCGGTGAGGCCACTGATACCGGCGCCGACGATGGCAATACGCTGACTCATGCCTGTTCCTTTTTGCTGATGGGACTGTGGTTGCTGTGGTCGTACTGGGCCTTGGCGGCCTTGAACGCCTCGGTGACCCGCTCGCGCACACCGGCATGGGGTACCACCGGGGGCGGATAGTCGGGCGCCAGTAAAGGTTGTTTCCAGGGTTCGTGGACGGTCTTGTTATCCAGCTCGCGCAATTCCGGCACCCAGCGGGCGATAAACTGCCCCTGGGCATCGAATCGCTGGCTTTGGCGCACGGGATTGAAGACCCGGAAATACGGCACCGCATCGGTACCGGAAGAGGCACTCCACTGCCAGCCACCATTGTTGGCAGCAAAGTCCCCGTCGATCAGGTGCTGCATGAAGAAGCGCTCCCCCAGCCGCCAGTCCAGCCACAGATGCTTGCTGAGGAACATGGCCGTGACCATGCGCAGACGGTTGTGCATCCAGCCGGTGGCCACCAGCTGGCGCATGGCCGCATCCACCAGCGGGTAGCCGGTGCGCCCTTCGCACCAGGCCTGGAACAGGGACGGGTCCCGGGACCACTGCAGCAGCTCGGTTTCCGGCCGGAACGCCCCACCGCGACTGACCCGGGGAAAACGGGCCATGATCTGGCGATAGAAATCCCGCCAGGCCAGCTCGCCAATCCAGCAGGCGGCCCCGTCCCGGGCTCCCGCATCGGCCATGGCCAGCGTGGCCACCCGATAACAGCTGGCCGGCGACAGGGTCCCGGCAGACAGGGCCGCGGACAGGGCACTGGTAGCAGGCTCGGCGGGAAAATCCCGGTGCTTGCGGTAACCGGCCAGGTGATGCTCGGCAAAGTGGTCCAGCTGTTCCAGTGCCGCGGCCTCCCCGGGTTGCCAGTGGCGGGTCAGGCTGTCGGGTATGGTCAGTGTCTTCAGCGCCGCTTCCACCGCGGCCTTGCCCACAAAGCGCCCCTTGCCGTGGCCATCTACCGACAACGCCGGCACCGGCTGAAAGTGGCTGTCGAGCCACACATCCCAGCGTTTCTTGTAGGCACTGAAAACCGTATAGGGGGTACCCTTGCCGGTGTTCAGAGTGCGCGGTGGGACCAGCACGCTGTCATCAAAGCCAGTGATGGCCACCCCCTGCGGCTCCAGCGCCCGAGCCACAGCCCTGTCCCGATCCAATTCGTTCAGCGGATACTCGCGGCTGCAGAAAATGCGCTCAATATCGTGCTCCCTGACAAAATCCGCGAGCATTGCTGGCACGGCGGCGAAATCACCAGCATCCAGCACATGCAGGTCCACGCCCCGCTCCGCCAGGGCATCACCCAGTTCCAGCAGACTTTGCAGCACATACCAGCGACGCAACGGTGCCACTTCGTGGGTGTCCCACTGCTGCTCGCATAGGCAATACACGGCCATTACCGGTTCATCCCGCTCCAGCGCCTGCTGCAGGGCACGATGCGAATGGACTCGCAGATCGTTGCGATACCAGACCAGATTCATGGCTTGCCTCCGTTGTCATCTACCGTTGCCACACTGGCCGCTCGATCTATCTCTTCCAATGCCAGCAATTGTTCCGCCACCGCCTGACGGTCCCCTGTCAGTCGGGTGACGCCAGCCGGCGGCGCGTCCACCACCCTGCCCCAGCAGGCGGCAGGCCAGGGCAACGACGGTTGCGACCAGAGACGCTGGCGCTGACTGGCGCTGGGCCAGTGATCGATCACCCAGAGCACGCCACAGGGCTGCCGGTCGGCCAGCAGCGCTGCCAGGGCATCCATGTCCACGTCCCGCTGCAGGCACCACAGGGGCCGCTGCAGCACCATGGCCAGCTCCAGGGCCGGCAGGGCATCGCCCACCGGCACCAGCAACCAGCCAAATTCACGGCGCCTGGGGGACAGGGACAGGGCCCGCGCCGACCATTTCTGGGTCAGCACCGCTTCCAGCAGGGCCAGATGGGCAGACAGGGAGGCACTGCCGACAAGCTGCTCACGCAGGGGGGCGGTGAGTTCACGGATTACCTGACCATGGCTGTAGTCCGCCAGAAGGCGGTTGATCAGTTGCTCCAGACGGCGCACGTTCATGGCCTCCAGAGCCCGCAGGGCATCTTGCCGCGCCTGGGCCCAGGGCATGCCGCTATCAGCTGCCAGCAGCGGCTCCTGCTCTCCTGACAGCAAGGATGCCACCTGGCTGATGGGCACACCCTTTTCCACCCAGTGAACAATGCGCCGAATCTGTTCCACCTCGGCGGTGCGGTAGCGACGATGCCCCTTGGCGGTACGCTGCGGCTTCAGCAAACCATAGCGACGTTCCCAGGCACGCAGGGTCACCGGGTTGACGCCACACTGTTCACTGACCTGCTGAATGGTCAGCACATCGTTCATACCCGGTTCCTCAGCCCCAGGTCATCCGGATAGGGAGACAGGTAGCCCTGCTTTTCCAGGTACGGCTGCGGCACCTTGCGCATACCGCCGCGCAGCAGGGTCATGGGCACGATCAGCGGCACCTCCTCGCGCAGATAGGCCTCGATCTGTTCGTTGATCAGGGCCCGGTCGGTGTCGCTGAGCCCCTCGCGCAGAAAGCCCGCCAGATGCTGCAGGGTATTCACGTGGGCGCCGCGGGATACCCGCTTCTTCATGGCGGCCATCAGACCGTGAATGTATTCCTCGGCGATCTCTTCCAGCGGCCGGGTTTTCAGATCACTGAGCAGCGGGCCCAGCTGGCGGTAGGTTTTCTGGCAGTGGGCCAGCAGCTGGAATTTGTGCCGGCTGTGAAAGTCGATCAACCGCTGCGCCGTCAGCCCCTGCTCGCGGAGCTGGCACCAGTCATCGTAGAGGAACACCCGCTCGATAAAGTTTTCCCGCAGGGTGTCGTCATTGAGTCTCCCCTCTTCTTCCAGGGGCATAAGCGGATAGTGGGTCTGCAGCGCTGCGGCAAAGAGGCCGCTGGCCTCACGGTGTTGTACATGACCATCATCGTTATAGACGCGAATTCGCTCCATACCGCAACTGGGGGACTTGGCCATCAGGATATAGCCGCGCAGCGGCGCCAGGGAGGGCATAGCCCGGTCGATGAAATCCTGCATCAGGTCGGTATGGTCACGAAGACCGTCGGTGGTGATCAACCGAAGCGCGCCGCCTTGCTCGGTGAGATGCATGGCCTTGCGAGGCGCACTGAGCCCAGCCCCCATTTCCGGGCACAGGGAACGAAACTCGAAATAGCGGGACAAAACGCCCGTGCAGTAGCGGGAATGCTTGTGCCCCTTGTCGTGGCGCACTTCCAGACCCAGCAAACAGGCGCTGATGCCAACCGGAATTTTTACGGAGCTGATCATGTGCCACCTCATACCTGTACAAAGAATTATATTTGTACAAGTTTAGGCCGGAGTACAGTCAACACGCCGTGAAGCCTGTGATGATCTTGTCTTGCGGTACCACAACCCGTAGGTGCAATCCGGGGCGGGGCTATCTATACTGCCCGAAAAACTGACCAAATGGACAGTATTATGCGTATTCTTGTGTGCGGCGGCCGGGATTTTTCCGACCAGGCATTACTAACCCGTAGCCTGGAACGGCTATTGCGGGACAATACCTTCAGCCTGCTGATCCACGGCAATGCCAGTGGCGCCGATCGTCTGGCCAGCCAGTGGGCCCATGACAGCGGTGTGGACCAGGTCAGCTATCCGGCCAACTGGGTCGCCCACGGTCGTGCGGCCGGTCCCATGCGCAACCGTCGCATGCTCCATCATGGTCGGCCCCAGGCAGTTGTGGCCTTCCCCGGCGGTCGCGGCACCGCCAATATGATTCAACTGGCTGAGGATGCCGGCCTGCCCGTCTGGCAGCCGGCCCTGGATGGCGAAGACGGCCTGCCCACGGCCCAGGGGCTGGTGGCCCGCTGAAGGCCAGAAATCTGTTTCACCACAGAGGGCACAGAGTTCACTGAGGAAAGTGCATAACCTCGGTGTCCTCTGTGACCTCTGTGGTGAAAATCGGGTTTTGCCGAGACCAAGACGTGTCGACGGGAGAACAAAAGAAGGGAATCGGGACAGGGCTGAAACGAAAAAGGGCCCGCCGTAGGCGAGCCCTTTTAAATTTGGTGGGTCGTGCTGGATTCGAACCAGCGACCAATTGGTTAAAAGCCAACTGCTCTACCAACTGAGCTAACGACCCGCTCCCGAAGGAGGCGCAAATAATACGGATTTATTTCCGGGTGACAAGGGGAAAACCGATTTTTTTTCCCCTTTACTGATAGTTTGTTGGATCTTTGACCAATGCCTCGTCAAAGCCCTGCTTGCGCAGACGGCAGCTGTCGCATTTGCCACAGGCATTGCCATTCTCGTCAGCCTGGTAGCAGGACACCGTCAGACCATAATCCAGGCCCAGGGCAGTCCCCTGTTGGATGATCTGCGCCTTGCTCAAGTGCATCAGCGGAGTCTCCACGGTAATCGGGCTGCCTTCCACGCCGGCCTTGGTGGCCAGGTTGGCCATGGTCTGGAATGCTTCAATAAAAGCCGGACGACAATCCGGATACCCGGAATAATCCACCGCGTTGACGCCGATGTAGATGGCTTGCGCCTCTACCACTTCCGCCAGGCCCAGGGCCAGAGACAGAAAAACGGTATTGCGGGCGGGCACATAGGTGACCGGAATACCATCCCCCCCCTCTTCCGGTACAGCAATGGAATGGTCGGTGAGCGCGGAGCCGCCGATATTGCCCATTCCCAGCTCAATCACCCGGTGGCTGAGTGCGCCCAGGGCAGCGGAGACCCGCTCGGCCGCATCCAGCTCGGAACGGGTGCGTTGCCCGTAGTCGAAGGCGATGGTATGGCACTGATAGCCCTGATCCCGTGCGATGGCCAGGCAGGTGGCCGAATCCAGGCCACCGGACAGCAATACCACGGCTTTTTTCATTGATGGCTCTCCTTCAACCTGTTCACTAGCGCCCGCGGGCGTCATTCCAGAGTAGTTTGTGCAGTTGCAGCTGGAATCGCACCGGCAGCCGGTCTGCCACGATCCAGTCCGCGAGGTCCCCGGGCGCCAGCTGCCCCTGCACCGGGGAAAACAACACGTCGCTGACACGCTGGTGCAGCTGGTGCTGGTCCAGCATGAAGCGGGCCCAGTCGTAATCCTTGCGGTCGGCCAGCACGAACTTGACCTGATGGTGGGGCTGGAGCAGGGGAATGTTCTCCAGCCGATTGTTGTGCTGCTCGCCGGAGCCAGGGGCTTTCAGGTCCATGACCACGGAGACTCGCGGGTCCACGCCAGCAATATCCATGGCACCACCGGTTTCCAGGCTGACATCAAAACCCTGATCACACAGGGCGGTCAGCAACGGCAGGCAGTTGGGTTGGGCCAGGGGCTCGCCGCCGGTGACGGTCACGTAGTGGGCCTGGTAACCGGCCACCTGCTCAAGAATCGTCTCGAGAGACCATTTCTCTCCACCGGAAAAAGCGTACTCGGTATCGCACCACACGCAACGCTGCGGGCAGCCGGTCAGGCGAACGAATACCGTGGGCCGGCCCACGGTTCGTGCCTCGCCCTGGAGGGAATAGAAAATTTCGGTCAGACGGAGGTCCACAACATCTCCTGAGCACCCGGGAGGGGGAAATGCGGCGGATTCTATCACCTTTGCCGGCGTCTGTGCCGCCGGCAAAAGACGGATAGAGGGGTATTACTTATTCAGCTGCTCAAGCAGCGTCTTCGCCTGGCTGGCTTCAGAGCTGTCAGGATACTGCTTGATCAGCTTGTGCAGGTTGACCTTGGCCTGGGAGACCTGCTCATCGCGGGCCTGCATTACCGCCAAGGTATAAAGGCTGGTAGGCGCCTTGCTGTGCTCCGGGTAGTCATCCACCACCGCCTGGAACTGGGCCTGGGCCTTCTCCGGCTTCGGGGTCTTCAGGTTGCTGTAGACCTTGCCCAGCCAGAAGTGGGCGTGGGCACGAAACTGCCCGTTGGGGAAATCGTTCAGGTAACCCTCGAAGGCTTCTGCCGCCGCATCAAAGTCACGCTTGATTAGCTTGTCCTTGGCGGCACTGTAGGCGTCACGGTCTGCTTCGGGGTCATTATCGGCCGCACTGGCGGCACTGTCGTCCGGCTGCTCGGTCTTACCCTGTTCAGCCAGCGTATTGATTCGGGTATCCAGGTCCAGATAACGCTCACGTTCGGCGTCCTTCATGACCCGTAATTCATGACGTAATTCTTCAATCTGACCCTGTAAATCCTGGATCTGCTCTTCAAACTGTTGTTGCTGCTGCATCAGTAGCAACAAACCATCCTGACTCACCGGAGCTGCTGCGCTGCTGCCAGCGGAACGGGCCTGGGCCAGGCTTCTCTCTTCAACGGCCAGCGGCCCAGTGTTCTGTGCTTGCGCACAGAACACCAGGGAGCCGAGCACTACGCCTGCAAGCAGGCGCGTTCTCTTTACTGCTTTCATGCCTTACGGACGGCCGGCAGTGTAGTTGATTTCCACACGACGGTTTTTGGCCCAGTCCATTTCGCTGTGACCGAATGCCGCCGGCTTCTCTTCACCGTAGGAAACGATTTCCAGCTGGGAAGAAGACACGCCCTGAACACGCAGGAACTTCTCTACCGCCTTGGAACGACGCTCGGACAGAGCCACGTTGTATTCGCGGGTACCGCGCTCGTCAGCGTGACCTTCCAGGCGCACTTTGGCGTTGGAGTTGTTCTTCAGGTAATTGGCGTGGGCACGCAGGGTTTCGAAAGCAGCCGCCGGAACGGTGTTGCTGTCGAATGCGAAGTAGATCACCCGGCTGTCGGTGGTGCCATCGTAGTTGGACGGATGGTTGTAGAAGTTGTCAGCTGTCAGCGGAATGCTGCTGGTGTCCGGCTTGGCCGGAGTAGACGGCTCAACCGGAGTGACCGGAGAGGTGTCGGTCTGCTGGGACATATCGTCGGTAGCAGAGCTGTCATCTTCTGTCGGGGTGCTGGAACAGGCTGCCAGGGCAGCTGCCAACATCAGGGCAAACAGCGGGTTAAGAAATGAACGCATGCGAAAAGCTCCTATAATTTCCTAGTATTGGACTCCGAGAATCACTCAGAGGAACGGCGACCAGGCCGGTTCTCTGACTTCCCCTTCCTTCGACGGCAGCTTCACTTTGACTCTGCCATCGATGGATACGGCTTCCAGAACCCCCGTCCCCCGATCTTGCGTCCCGTAAATTACCATACTTCCATTGGGCGCAACACTGGGCGATTCATCCATGTCTGTACGGGTCACAATATTGAATGTGCCCCGCTGGAGGTCCTGCACCCCGACGTTAAAATTTCCATTTCGCCGGTGTACATAAACAAGATAACGGCCGTCGGGTGTGACATCCGGGCGGGCATTATACGCACCCTGGAACGACACTCGCCGGACCGACTTATCATTTATGTTCAGTTTGTAAATCTGTGGCCCGCCGGAACGGCTGGAAGTGAACACCAGGTGCTCCCCATCCGGCAGCCAGCGAGGCTCCGTATCAATACCATAATGCTGGGTCAGTCGTGTTAACTGCTTGGTGGCGATATCCAGCATGTAAATCTCCGGGTTGCCGTCCCGCGACAGAGTCAGAGCCAGCTTCTGACCATCCGGCGACCAATCCGGTGCGCCGTTGATACCCCTGAAACTGGACACCTTTTCCCGGTTGGTGGTTGCCAGGTCATGGGTATAGATGCCCGGCATGCCATCATCCTCGAAGGAAACATAAGCAACTTTCCTGCCATCCGGAGACCAGGTTGGGCTCATGATCGGCTCTTTACTGCGCAGGATAGTGGTAACCCGGTGCCCGTCGGCGTCGGCATATTGCAGCTGGTAAGGGTTCTTGTCACTACGATTATGCGTGACATAGAGAATTTTGGTGGAAAACGCACCAGGGATACCGGTGAGTTGCTCATAGATCCGGTCACTGATGGCATGGGCCACGTCCCGGAGCTGGGATACCGGCGGCCGATAGGTTTCCGACATCAGCTTCACTTGCCGGTTCACATCGAACAGGGCATAGCTGACCTCATAGCCTCCACTTTCCTGGGCTTTCATACTGCCGGTGATGATGTATTCCACCCCCAGCACCCGGAAGTCCCGGTAGATGACTTCGTTTTCGTTGCGCGGCCGGCTGAGCATATCTTCCGCCGGCAACGGCTTGAACTGGCCACTGCGATGCAGATCCGCCTGCACAATCTGTGACACATCCTCGGGCGCATTCTGCGCCCCCTCAAAGGGCACGACGGCGATGGGAACCGCATCAACACGGCCTTCGGTTACCCGTATCAGCAATTCCGCCCGGGCCATCGCAGCGCCGAACACCAGGATGGCCGCCAAGCCGATCCGCCACATTTTCTTTGCCCAAAACTCTGACTTCATTGTGCAACTCCAGGATCAAATTCGATCACCAGTGAGCGAAACTGTTTATCAAACAGGGGGCCATCTGGCACCGGTAAGGGGCTTGCCAACTTGACCGCATTCATGACCGATTCATCAAAATCCGGGTAGCCGCTGCTTTTTACCACCGACACGTTGATGACCTCACCGCCAGGAATCATCTGTATACGAACCCGCGTCTTGATGTCATCCCGGTTCCGGTAATTCCCGGGAATGCGCCAACGCTGTCCCACCTGAGCGGAAATGGCATCGGTAAAACTGGCCACCTCCACATCCGACTGATCTGCATTGCTGGACGCTTCCTGCGACTCCTGCGGTGATGGCTCCGTCGGCTTTGCCATTTCCAGCTCTTCCTCGGCCAGCATTTCCTCCAGACTCGGTTCCGCAATCTCGGGGATGACCGGTTTGGGATCCGGCTTGGGCTCCGGTTTCGGTGCCGGCTTTTTCGCGGGCTCCGGTTTCGGCTTGGGTTTGGGTTTAGGCTCAGGCTTGGGTTCGGGCTTCGGCTTGGGCTCCGGTTTGGGTTTCGGCTTTGGCTTGGGTTTCGGTTCCGGTTTCGGCGCGGGCTTTTGCTCCGGCTTCGGCTTGCTCACCGGCGCCTTCTTCTGTTTCGACGTCTCCACCATGGTTGCTTTCACATGGGGAGGAATCACCGGCGCCTTGTGCAATGACGGATCCGTACTCCAACTGAACACCAGCAGCCCAAACACCAGCAGGTGAATGAGGACGGTAAAAAGCAGCGCGGCGCCACGATCACTCATTGCTGCCCTGCGGTTCCGTAACCAGACCCAGTTGGGTAATACCGGCTCCCTGCAAGGCAGCCATCAACTGGACCACCTTGGCATAGGCCACCTGGCTGTCCCCTTCCACCAGAAACAGGGTGGACGGTTTCTGCTTGTGAATACGCAACGCATGCCCCTGTACCGTTTCCAGGCTGGCAGACTTGCGGCTGTCGCTGCCCACATCAATGTAGTAGCTGCCGTCAGCGGTCACCGAAATGATCACCGGCTCATCCTTGTTGGTATCAATGGGCTCACTGTTGCTGTCGGGCAGGTCCACATTGATACCCTGGGTCATCATTGGCGCCGTGGCCATGAAAATCACCAGCAACACCAGCATCACATCGATGTAGGGCACCACGTTCATCTCGGCAACGAGCTTGCGCGGCACCCTTATCTTCACGCCGCTCATGGCTTACCCCTCGCGTCCGTGAACCTGACGGTGAAGCACCGAGGAGAACTCCTCGGCGAACATTTCGTTTTCAGTGAGCAAGGCATCGCTCTGCGCAGAGAAACGGTTGTAGGCCATCACTGCCGGAATCGCCGCAAACAAGCCGATGGCCGTGGCAATCAACGCCTCCGCAATGCCCGGCGCCACCACGCTGAGAGTCGCCTGCTTGACGTTGGCCAGGGCCATGAAGGAATTCATGATGCCCCACACTGTGCCGAACAGACCCACATAAGGACTGGTGGAACCTACCGTTGCAAGAAAAGGAAGGTGCTTGGTCAAGCGGGTCTGTTCACGCTGCAGGGCCACACGCATGGCCCGCTGGCTGCCATCCATCACGGCCTCGGCGCCACGGGTGCTCTTGGAGAGCCGCACAAACTCCTGGAAGCCGGCGCGAAAGATGGACTCCGGCCCCGCATCCACGTCCGGATCCTTACGGCTCTGGTTGTACAGTGAGGCCAAATCGTCGCTGGACCAGAATTTCTCTTCGAAGGCACGTCCCGCCTTGTGAGCCCGCCCCATTACCCGGAAACGGCTGACAATCATGTACCAGGACGTCAACGACGCCACTATCAACAGCACCATGACCAGCTGCACCACAATGGTGGCGTTACTGATCAGACTGACGACAGACATACTCGATGCCTCAACCATTGAGCCCTTCTCCTTCGCTGGCGGCTTTGAATTTGTTGTACAGGCCCGCCGGTATCCCGGTGGGCCTGAGAGTATCAGCACGGACGCAGGCCACCTTTATCTCCGCCTGACACAGCAGCGTGTCGCCTCGGCGTACCTGCTGGTCGAAAAACAACGTGGCCTTGCCCAGCTGCTTGAGCCGGGCGGTTACTGCCAGCGCATCGTCGATGCGGGCCGGCTGATGGTATTGCACATTGGCCGAATGGACCACGAACTGGAAGTTCTCATCCGCCAACACATAATGCTGATAGCCCAGGGTGCGCATAAATTCAGTGCGCGCCCTTTCCATGAATTTCAGGTAATTCACGTAATAGACGATGCCACCGGCATCGGTGTCCTCGATGTAGACGCGTACCGGCAGGGTAAATTCCCCGTTTCGCGGCTTTTTTTCAATCATTAAACAAATCACCGTCTTTTCGCGGCCGCTGCAGGCCGAAATGACGCCAGGCATGGTTGGTGGTGGCACGTCCCCGCGGGGTACGTTGAATAAAACCCTGCTGGATCAGATAAGGCTCCACCACCTCTTCCAGGGTGCCGGCATCTTCATTAAGGGCGGCTGCCAGGGACTCGAGCCCCACCGGGCCACCATCAAATTTATGCATGATCATGTCGAGCAGACGCCGGTCGGTGCCGTCAAGGCCGCAGCTATCCACTTCCAGCATATCCAGCGCCCGCTGGGCCATGGCTTCGGTAATCCGCCCTTCGCCCTTCACTTCCGCGTAGTCACGCACCCGGCGCAACAAGCGGTTGGCGATACGGGGAGTACCGCGAGCGCGGCGCGCCACTTCCAGAGCGCCGGCATCATCAATGGGAATGGCAAGAATGTCGCAGGCACGAATCACAATCCCGGAGAGATCCTCCACCGAGTAGAATTCCAGCCGCTGAACAATACCGAAGCGGTCACGCAAGGGCGCAGTAAGCAGGCCTGCCCGTGTGGTAGCCCCCACCAGGGTGAAGGGAGGCAAATCCAGCTTGATGGAGCGGGCCGCCGGCCCCTCGCCGATCATGATATCAAGCTGGTAGTCCTCCATGGCCGGATAGAGGATTTCCTCCACCACCGGTGACAGGCGGTGGATTTCATCCACGAACAGCACATCGCCCTCTTCCAGGTTGGTGAGGATGGCGGCCAGATCACCGGCTTTTTCCAGCACCGGCCCGGAGGTGGACTTGAGTTCGCAGCCCATTTCCCGGGCAATGATGTGTGCCAGGGTAGTCTTGCCCAGGCCGGGGGGGCCAAAAATCAGGGTATGGTCGAGGGCTTCATTACGGCCACGGGCGGCATCAATGAAGATTTCCATCCGCTCGCGGACTTTTGGCTGGCCTTTGTAGTCAGCCAGACTGGCCGGACGGATCGCCCGGTCGTACTGTTCTTCATGGCTGCCTACCGCAGCCGGGGAAATCAAACGATCGTTTTCCATGTTGGCTCAGGACGCAAGTTGCAAGTTGCAAGTTTCAACGCGATCAGGTGCCGTGCCAAACAAAAAAGGTCTTTGCCCGCGTTTTACTGCCGATTTCGCTATGCAAGCATAGCTTCCTACAAAAAGAAAAACCTTTCTTTGCTGCAACACCATTTGCGACCCATAGCGTGTATTCGCGCCCTCTGAAACGAAGTCGCCAGACCCAATCCGCTCGCGTTGCATCTTGAAACTTGCCTCTTGCAACCCCAATCAGCGCGCCAGGCTTTTCAGCGCCTGCCGGATTAGTTGCTCGCTGCTGGCACCCTCTTCCGCCACCTTGCCAACGGCAGCGGCGGCATCCTTGTTGCGATAACCCAGTGCCTCCAGGGCGGCAATGGCGTCAGAACGGGCATCGTCAGGCTGTGCCAGTGACACCTGACCCGGCAGGGAGATGGGACCACCATCAATCTTGTCGAGCCGGTCCCGCATTTCGATGACCAGTCGTTCGGCGGTTTTCTTGCCGATACCCGGCACCTTCACCAGCGAGGTGGTGTCCTGATCGTGAATGCACTGGGCCAGGCGGTCTGCCTCGATACCGGAAAGAATCGCCAGGGCCATTTTCGGGCCGACGCCGTTGACCTTAATTAGCGCCCGAAACAGCTCGCGCTCATAGCGATCCGCAAAGCCATACAATAACTGGGCATCTTCACGCACCACGAAATGGGTATGCAGGGTCAGCGGCTCGCCTGTCTCCGGCAGGCCGTAAAACACTGTCATGGGGGCTTCCACTTCGTAGCCCACCCCGTTCACATCCAACAGCAGCACCGGGGGGCGCTTCTCGAGCAGGGTTCCGCGCAGTTGTCCTATCATTGCTGTGTTATCACCGTCTTTTACCGTATTCGTCCATTTCTTACCGCCGTGGCGCCGCCCATGCGAGCCAGGGACACGCGCATGTGGGCATGACACAGGGCAATGGCCAGAGCGTCGGCCGCGTCTTCCTGGGGCCGTTTTTCCAGGCCGAGCAGGTATTTGACCATTTCCGCCACCTGCCCCTTTTCGGCGCCACCTCGCCCTACCACCGCCTGCTTTACCTGACGGGCAGAGTATTCAAACACCGGCAGGGAGGCCTGCATCACTGCCGCAATGGCAGCCCCCCTGGCCTGACCCAGTTTCAGGGCGGAATCCGCGTTGCGAGCCATGAACACCTTTTCAATACTCACTTCCGCCGGACCGTATTCCAGCACCACCTGATGGATACCGGTGAAGATCTCGCCCAGGCGAGGGGGGATTTCCTTGTGGGTCGTGGCAATGGTGCCAAAAGCCACCGCCCGGCTGCGGTTACCCACCTGCTCCACCAACCCGTAGCCGGTGCGCCGGGAGCCGGGGTCGATCCCCAGTAGTAATGCCATAAGCCACTGACCCGAAGATAAAAAGCTGGCTCAGTTGTACCTGACCGCTGTCCATATGTCCAGTTGAAGCAGCTTCTAGCTTCTAGCTTCTAGCTTCTAGCTTCTAGCTTCTAGCAGGATTGTGGCCCGGCCCGAAGGATGCGCAAGCCAAATAGCAAAAAACCCCGACTCTGCGGGGTTTTTGCTTTCCTCGAAGCTAGCAGCTCACAGCTAGTAGCTATTCCTCTTCTTCCGCCGGCCAGCTGGCGTTGGTGTAGACGTTCTGCACGTCGTCCAGATCTTCCAGCATGTCGATCATCTTCTGCACGGTTTCCGCGGTGTCCGCATCCATCTCCGCTTCCGTGGAGGGGTGCATGGTCACTTCCGCGTCGGCGAATTCCAGACCGGCTTCGCGCAGGGCATCGATCACGTCACCGAACTGCTTGTCCGGGGTGGTGATGACCAGGAAGCTGCCGTCATCGTTTTCTTCCACGTCCTCGGCACCGGCTTCCAGGGCCACTTCCATCAGCCGTTCTTCGTCCACCCCGGGCTCGAAAAAGATCTCACCACGCTTGCTGAACAGGAAGGCCACGGAGCCGCTGGTGCCCAGGTTACCGGCAAACTTGGAGAATGCATGACGCACCTCGGCTACGGTTCTGTTCACGTTGTCGGTCATGGTTTCCACCAGTACCGCCACGCCACCCTTGCCGTAGCCTTCGTAGGTGATCTCTTCCATGTTGCCATCGTCATCACCGCCGGCACCGCGCTTGATGGCCCGGTCGATGGTGTCGCGGGTCATGTTCTGACCCAGCGCCTTGTCCACCGCTGCCCGCAGGCGCGGGTTGTCCGCCGGTTCACCGCCGCCCATTCTGGCCGCCACGGTGATTTCGCGAATCAGTTTGGTAAAGATCTTACCGCGCTTGGCATCCTGGGCCGCCTTGCGATGCTTGATGTTGGCCCATTTACTATGTCCTGCCATGGTGTCTCCCGTAGTTGCTACGAACAGACCGGCGCGAGCAGGTCGCGCCGCCGGTTGTTATTGAATTAGCTGTCTTCCTTGCGAACCTGCACACCCACTTCACGCAGCTGCTTGCTGTCCACCGGTGACGGTGCATTGGTCATCATGCAGGAGGCGGTCTGGGTTTTCGGGAAGGCGATCACGTCGCGGATAGAGTCACAGCCGGTCATCAGCATAACCATGCGATCCAGACCGAAGGCCAGGCCACCATGTGGCGGCGCGCCATATTTCAGGCCATCAAGCAGGAAGCCGAACTTTTCGTCAGCCTCTTCCTCGGAAATGCCCAGCGCCTCGAACACGGTGCGTTGCATGGCCGGGTTGTGGATACGGATGGAACCGCCACCCAGCTCGGTGCCGTTGAGCACCATGTCATAGGCACGGGACAGCGCCCCTTCCGGGTTGCTCTTCAGCTCTTCCGGGCTGCAGCTGGGCATGGTGAAGGGGTGATGCAGCGCGTAGTACTGGCCGTCATCCTCTTCAAACATGGGGAAGTCCACCACCCACAACGGCGCCCAGTCGCCCTCGACCAGGTTCAGGTCGTGACCCACCTTCACGCGCAGCGCACCCAGCGCTTCGTTGACAATCTTGGCCTTGTCAGCACCGAAGAAGATCAGGTCGCCGGTCTCGGCGCCGGTGCGCTCAAGAATGCCCTGGATGGCGTCTTCGGTTAGGAATTTAAGGATCGGCGACTGCAAACCCTCAGCACCGGCAGCCAGATCGTTGACCTTGATATAGGCCAGACCCTTGGCACCGTAGATGCTGACAAACTTGGTATAGCCGTCGATATCCTTGCGCGACAGGCTGCAACCCCCCGGTACTTTCATGGCCGCCACACGCCCTTTCGGATCGTTGGCCGGGCCGGAGAACACCTTGAAGTCCACACCGGCCAGCAGGTCAGCGATGTCGATCAGTTCCAGCGGGATACGCAGGTCCGGCTTGTCGGAACCAAAACGCTGCATGGCTTCCGAGAACGGCATGCGCGGAAAGTCCGGCAGCTCCACATCGAGCAGTTCCTTGAACACCGAGCGCACCATGCGCTCGGTGATGCCCATGATGTCCTCTTCCTCCACGAAGGAGGCTTCCAGGTCGATCTGGGTGAATTCCGGCTGACGATCGGCGCGCAGATCCTCGTCGCGGAAGCACTTGGCGATCTGGTAGTAACGATCGAAGCCGGCCACCATCAGCAGCTGCTTGAACAGCTGCGGCGACTGCGGCAGCGCGAAGAAACTGCCGGGGTGGGTACGGCTGGGCACCAGGTAATCCCGGGCGCCTTCCGGGGTTGCCCGAGTCAGAATGGGGGTTTCCACATCCATGAACCCTTCGCCTTCCAGGAAGGCGCGGACCACGTGGGTCAGGCGCGAACGGAACTGGAAGTTGCGCAGCACTTCCGGGCGACGCAGGTCCATATAACGGTACTTGAGACGCACCTCTTCACCGGCGCCGCCATGCGCATCCAGCTCGAACGGCGGGGTTTGTGCCTCATTGAGGATGGTCAGTTCCTTGCCCAGCACTTCGATATCGCCGGTGGACATCTTGCTGTTGCGCACCGCTTCATCGCGCATGCGCACCAGCCCGGTCAGGCGCACTACGTACTCGCTGCGAACCTTGTCGGCCAGCGCAAAGGCTTCCACGGTGTCCGGATCGAACACCACCTGCACCAGACCATTACGGTCGCGCAGGTCCAGGAAAATCACCCCACCGTGGTCACGGCGGCGACTGACCCAACCGCAAAGCTCAACTGTTTCTCCATCGTGGGAGGCTCGCAAATCACCGCAATAATGGCTTCGCATGCTTAACTTCCGCTTGTATTTCTGAGGGCGCTACCCGGAGCCGACCGCATCTGTCGGCAGCGCTGGTCCCCGGGTCGCTGAAAAAGGCGCCACAGTATAGCGATTCCACCGCCTGCGAGCCATGCCGGGGGGCGATTCCCTGCCAAACAGGCCACATCCGCCCTTTTTTTGTTGAAAGTCCGTAAAAAATAGTGGTTTGACGGCTTGTGCAGTGAAAATTCATGGCATATAACAGATGCGAACCAATTCAGTGGCCCTCTGAGTTTGCGCAGTCCAGGGGCGTACCTGACAGGGAAGCAAGACCGGTTCCCCGCCGTTCGGCGGAGACACACATTCTCAGGAAGACACAAAACAAGGGGTAAGTAATCCATGGCTGCAAAGAAAAAGACAGCTGCCAAAGCCACCAGCGCTACTGCGGCTCGCAAGGTTAAAACCATCACCGAACCGATGAACAAGACCCAGATCGTTAACCAGATCAGCGATACCACCGGCCTGACCAAGAAAGACGTCAACGCCGTATTCGATGAGCTGGCCGACATCATGGAAGGTCATCTGAAGAAACGCGGTGCTGGTCAGTTCACCCTGCCGGGCCTGATGAAGATCGTCACCCAGAAAAAACCCGCCACCAAAGCACGCAAGGGCATTAACCCGTTTACTGGCGAAGAAACCACTTTCGCCGCCAAGCCGGCCCGCACCATGGTAAAAGTGCGTCCGCTGAAAAAGCTCAAGGACATGGCATCCTGATGCCACTTGCCACCGCCGGGTTTCGGCCCGGCGGTTGACCTTCTCTCTCCTCCTCCTCTGGCCCCTGGCCATCCCAGCCTCTATAATCCGCGCCCACTGATAGCACGCTGACTGACCCTGGTTGTTTTCTGGCCAACCACAGCCACCCCGAGGCGCCAGCATTCAGCCCCTGTAAAAAATCAAGGAGCGCGCCCATGGCAGAGCGTAAAGACAAGAAAAAGGTGATCGGCGAGCCGATGACCGATGAACAGATCAAGGTTTTCCTGGATTTCTCCAGCGAAGAAGGGGTGAACGCCGACTTCCACGTGCTCGAGAAAGCCTACCGGGCCCTGCGGGCCGAAGATTTCGGGCGTTTCATCGGGTTCTTCCTGGAACAGGGCCGGGATCTCAATGCCCGGGACCCCCAAGGCCGTACCCTGCTGGCTCATATCGACAGCCACCCGAAGTGCAGCGACTACGCCCAGTTGCTGCGTGATGCCGGCGGCACCCGCTAGGATTTACCCCGCGCCGCCTGACCTTCTGTCGGGCGGCAACCTTCCAGATACATTTCCCAAGAAAAATACATACCCTCAGGAACTTGTCCACCGTCCAAGCCCATGGCATTGTTAATGCCATTACAAGGGCTATCGGGGCCCGGCGACCATGTCGCCTCTAAAAACGGGGTATAGGGAAAGCCAGAAACGGCTTTTCTGTCGTTATTGTAGCATCTGTCTGCAGCAGGCATTTCGCGACAATAATGGCCACAAGTTGTATTTCATACCCTGATAAAACACACAACAACAACAAGAGCTGTAAACCATCATGACAGCATATCCTCAACGGTTCTGGCATTCCCTGTGTCTGATCGCGCTTTGTGCATTGAGCTTGCAACTCCATGCGGCACGCGACGACGACTACGATGACGAAATGGACGAAGTGACCGCAGAAGAACTGCAAATGCAGGAAATCCCGGTGGATGAGCGCATCTTCCAGGAAAAGTGGAACGAAGTCCCCTACAAGAAAAGCTACTTCACCTACACCGACGCTCAAATCCGCGAGAAGTGGGATTATTTGATGCGCGGCCTGAAAGTGCCTTATCCCTCCGCGGACTACATGCGTACCCAGTTCAAGAAATACCCGTTCATGTCAGAAGACATCCAGAACTGGGATGGCAAGGATTACGATGGTCTGGAACGCCGCTACCTGGCGGTCTGGAGAATGTTCTTTGCCGGCGATTTCCAGCAAGCCCGCGAAGAAGGCCTGAAGCTGGGCGCCATCGGCAAGATTCCCTCTCTGTTCTCACAGCTCATGTACGCCATCTATCTGGCTGATCGTCAGAGCACCAAGTACATGATGCTTCAGGATGTGGCCAACCAGGCCCAGGAATACTTCGACGACATGAAGGAAGCGGAGGATGACCCAGAGGTAGCCCCGATTGTGGCGACTGTGAAACTGGGTTACGCCTATGCCATTGCCCGGATCGCCGAAGAATCTCCGGTACCCATCGTGGTGGCACGCCGCTATATCGGCAAGATCAAGAGCAGTGCCGAGGAAGTGGTTGAGGTGATGCCAGAGCAGCCGCTGGCACATGCTTTCCGTGCCGGCGTCGATGCCGGCATCATGCGTCGGGTAGGCAAGTTTACCGGTCGCATGACGTATGGGGCACGCACCACCACCGTGGAAGAATCCTTCGCCGAGGCCATGGAGATGGCTGGCGATATTCCCATCGTCAACTACGAATACGCCAATGCGTTGATTTACATGAACCGCAAGCGCGACCTCAACGAGGCAATCAGCTACCTGGAAAAGGCCATGAAGATCCGCCCGGAGTTCTCCATGGACGCACTGGACGTAATGTATTCCTACAAGCGCCTGCAGGAAGTACGGCTGTATGCCCTGAACTTCCGCAGCTTCCGAAAGTTTGAAAAGCTGCGCCGCAAGTTCAGCAAGCAGACCGACCGCAATCTGACCAGTATCATCAGCGATCCGCTGAGCATGGACATGCTCAATAACCCGGAAAAGTATGTACTGCCCGAGCGCGGCTGATGTCACTGTATGAAGACAAGCTGTTCCCGGTATTACTGGACTGGGCAACCCGTCCGGTTTACCGGGACCGCGAGCGAATCGTCGGTCAGGCCCTCGGACGCGTTCTGGAACTGGGTGTCGGCACCGGCAGCAACTTTCCTTTCTACAGCGATGCGGCCACCGAAATCCACGGCATCGAGCCGGCCCAGGCACTACTGGAACTGGCACGGGAAGCGGCCAGCCAATGCCCGCACCCGGACCGGTTTGTGCTCCGCACCGGTGACGCCCAACAACTGCCCTACCCGGACCAACACTTCGATACGGTGGTTGCCTGCCTGGTGTTCTGCACTATTCCCGACCCGGAGCGGGCGGCAGCAGAAGCCTTCCGGGTACTCAAACCCGGGGGCACTCTACTGGCGCTGGAACATGTGCTCAGTGATCGACGCTGGGTGCAGCACCTGCAAAAAGGCATGAACCCGGCCTGGAAGCACCTGGCCTGCGGCTGCCAGCTCACCCGTGACACTGCCCGCATCTTCCGCCAGGCCGGTTTCCGCCTGCACAAGGCCAGCCACCGCCGCCACCCGAAACTGCCCGCCTTTGCCGGGGAGTTGCTTGACGGGGCGCTGCTGCGGCCTTGAAATCAGCTGCGAGCTTCAAGCTGCAACACGGGATGGCATAGAGCCAACCGATAGACCAATACCTTCGCGCTTAACCCATGGCGATATAGAAAAATACGGGCGCGGCGTCGGCTCGCTTCGGCTAGCACCTCCCTGATTCGCGTTGTAGCTTCAAGCTTGTAGCTGCCTAACCGGGACAATCTGCCGCACCCACCCACCCAGCTTTGCCTTTACAATACCCCCATGGATACCCGCCCCCCCCTGTTGAACTGGCGTCTGCGCCTGATCTGGCTGCGCAGTCTGCTGGTGTTGATCATTACCCTTGCTCTTATGGTGCTGCAAAGCCAGGGGCATAGTGGCTATCGCCTGAATGAACTGGGCTGGCTGGCGGCCCTGCTGCTACCCAGCCTGATCACTCTTCTCTCCCACCGGGTGGTTCGCCAACGCCATGCCCCGTTGCTGACGCTGGAACTGACCCTGGATACGATCCTGTTCACCGGCCTGATCCAGGGTTTTGGCGGTGCCGGCAATCCCCTGTCATTCTACCTGCTGGTACCCGCACTGCTGGCCTCGCTGACCCTGCCGCTGAAAAACGGGATACTGGTAGCCGTACTGGCTCTGGGCGGCTATATGGTATCCATGAGCTGGTATCAGATGCCCGCCATGGACAGCCCGCTGCACGCACTAAGCCACCAGCTCAGCGGCCTTCACGGCATCGGCATGGCCGCCGTTTTTATTGCCCTGCTTATCATGCTGACCCTGTTGGGTCAGGTGATTCAGCGCCTGATGCGCCAACAGCAGCGCCAGCAGGAGCAGGCCATTGATCTGGCCGGTCGCCGCGAGCACATGTACCAGATTGCTGCCACCCTGGCCGACCAGGCCCATGAACTGAATACGCCACTCGGCACCCTGGTGATGCTGGCAGACAACATTCTGCATGCGCCCCAACTCCCCGACACGCTTCGCGATGAAGTCACCCAGATGGAAAAACTGGCAAGAAATGTGGCGCAGCGCCTGAAGCAGGGCAACAACACCTTGCTGCCGGAATCCCTGCCTTTCAGTGAGCTGCTGAGCAAATTGCAACAACACCTTCGGCATCTGGCACCCACCCTGTCCATCACCCATCAACTGGATGCAGACCCTACAGTGGCCAACCCGGAAGGCTGGTTTCGGGTACTTTGCAATCTGGGTTATAACGCCATGGATGCCGGGGCCACCCGATTGGCGATTACCTTGAGTGAGCGGGGGCAGGACTACCGTTTACAGGTCAGCGATGACGGCCCCGCCCATGCGGCATCGGCCCGGGAAGGAATGGGCATCGGCCTGACCCTGGTCAGCACCACGCTGGAACAGATGGGTGCACAGCTGGAAATGGAATCAGGAGCCCGCTGGACCCAGGCACGCATCGACTGGCCACGGGAGTCCTCAAGATGAGTGAACGCCAACTGCTGCTGGTGGAAGACGATGAACAGCTGGCCCGGCAGACCGCCCGCGCTCTGGAACACCGAGGCAATAAAGTAGCCGTCGGCCACAATGCGGAACAGGCCCTGGCCCTGCTCGCTCACCTGACCAGCCTGGAAGGAGCGATCCTCGACCAGAACCTGGGCAACGACAACGGCCTGGATCTAATCGCCCCCATCCTCGAACATTTCCCGCATTGCAGCGTCATCCTGCTCACCGGCTATGGCAGTATTACTGCCGCAGTGGCCGCCACCCACCGCGGTGCCCGCAACTATCTCACCAAACCCGCCAGCCCTGATGACATCCTGCGGGCACTGGATGCCGACCCAACCAACCCGACCCTGCCGTTACCCGCCACACCACCCTCCCTGCAACGGCTGGAGTGGGAGCATATCCAGCGCACCCTGGATGCCCACGATGGCAACATCTCCCGTGCCGCCGACGCCCTGGGCATCCATCGACGTACCCTGCAACGACGCCTGAAAAAACGCCCCACCGCCAGTGACTACCAGCGCGACAAGCACTTTCGCAAAGACTGACTGTCACAACTTGCCTTACACTGTGGAATGACCGCACGTTACCGTACCGGGTAAAAAAAGAGCCAATCGCCCGGTTGCCGGAAACAACAGAAGGGATGCAGGACTTGAGGTTACATCAGCAGACAACATGGCTGGCCACACTACTGCTGATGCTACTCGCCATCCCGGTTTTCGCTGATGATGCCCCGCAACTGCGCCTCACCGGCGATGCCAGCGAGGCGGTAAGCCGTAACATCCGTGCCCTGGTGGACCTGTCGCGCTACCCCTGCGAGCCGCCCACGGCCCAATATGGTTTGATCCGCCGGCAGATTCTCGCCGACAGCCAGCAAGCGTTGCAGGCCATGGGCTACTACGAAAGCACCCTGTCCTTGAACACGGACCATGAAGACGGCTGTGTCAGGGTAACTGTGGATGTGCAAACCGGCCCCGCCGTCATCCTGCAACGCGCCGACATTCGCATTACCGGCGATGCTGCCAACGATGACGCCTTCAACCAGCTGGTGGCGAATGCCCAACTGGCCATCGGCAAACGCTTGCAGCACGACCAATACTCCACCCTGAAAAAAAATCTGCAGCAGCACCTGATCAGCCGTGGCTACGTGCAGGGAAAACTGACCCAACATAAACTCAGCGTAGACACCCGCAAACGTCAGGCAATCATGACATTGCATGTGGACAGCGGCCCCCGCTACGACTTCGGTGCCGTCACCCTTACCGGCAGTGAATTGAGAGACAAGCTGGTCAATGCCTATGTGAGCTTTTCCCAGGGTGAGCCCTTCAACAGCAAACAGCTGCTGGAAACCCAACAGGCCTTTCTCGGTGCCGGCTATTTCAGCGCCGTGCGCGTGCAGAAAGGCACCCCGGATGACAGCACCCGCACCATTCCTGTCAGCATCAACCTGACGGACAAAAATCGATGGTCACTGCTTGCCGGTGTCGGTGCCAGCACCGATACCGGGCCACGGGTGCGTCTGGGGGTGGAAAATCGTCGGGTTAACCGGGCCGGCCACCGCTTTCGGGCGGAAACGGAGGTGTCCCAGGTGCAGCAAGGCGCCGGTGCCAGCTATCAGATCCCGCTGAAAGATCCCCAGCGCGAACGGCTGGATTTCCACAGCAGCTACGTGAATGAGGCCACCGACAGCAAAGACAACGAGCGCTGGACCACCGGTGCCGATTATATCGTTGAGCTACAAAATCGCTGGGTCACCACCACCTCGCTGACCTACCTGCGCGAGACTTACGAGATCGCCGAGGAAGTGGATCAGGCCGAGTTGATCATTCCCGGCTTCCAGCTCAGCCGCGTCAAGGCCAACGACCCCATCTACCCCTCCTTCGGCTGGCGCTTGAGCAGCAAGGTCCGTTTTGCCAACCGCAACCTGTCTTCCACCGCATCCTTCCTGCAACTTACCGGCAACGCCAAGATTCTATTCCCTTTGCTCGGCGGGCGGGTGCTGGTGCGCGGTGACCTGGGTTACACGGAAGTGACCAATGTGCGAGAACTACCCGCTTCTATCCGTTTCTTTGCCGGCGGTGATTCCAGTGTTCGCGGCTTCGCCTACGAATCCCTGGGCCCACAGGCCGACAATGATGAGGTCATCGGTGGTCGCCATCTGGCCACCGGCAGCCTGGAGTACGATCATCCGATCACCGAGAAATGGCACCTGGCGGTATTCACCGATGGCGGCAATGCGTTCAATGACATCAATGATTTCGAGATCCGGCGTAGCGCCGGTTTCGGCATCCGCTGGCGCTCCCCACTTGGACCGATTCGCCTGGATTTGGCTCGGGCCGTGGACGAACACCGCGACTGGCGTTTGCACCTGAGCATGGGGCCAGACCTGTGATCCGGCGAGCCCTCAAGCGTCTCAGCATCGGTCTGCTCGGGCTGTTGTTCAGCCTGATACTGATTGTGGTGCTGACCACCTGGCTGCTGCTGGGCACCGCCACCGGCAACCGCTGGCTGCTCAGTCAGGTCAGCGAGCTGATCCCCGGTGAGCTGCAGGTGGAGAACTGGCGAGGCAGTCTGTTGGACCGGGTCACCATTACCGGGATGCGCTATCAGCTGGACGATCTGTCAGTGAGCCTGGACCAACTGGAAGCAGAACTGGTGCCCGCCTCTCTCACCCGTGGATGGCTGGAATTCACCTCTTTATCGCTGGGTAATCTGAGCCTGTCCCTGCCCCCCGGTCAGGAAACTGACGACTCACCCGCAGCCAGCCTGCCGGGCAGCCTGGCACTCCCCCTGGGTGTGCGCATCGACACCCTGACCCTGGCCTCACTGCGGGTTAACGGCAACCAGGTGGTCAGTGAACTGGATGCCCGGCAACTGGCAGCCTGGCGCCGCTTTCAACTGGCCAGCCTGACCACCCGCACGGTGGCCGACATCAGCGTGGAAGCCACCGCCCAGGGCAGCCTTGCCGCCCCCATCGAGATTCAGGGGCAGGCCCGCTGGCAGATGCCGCTGGCACAGAACGATACCGTTACCGCGGATCACTTGGCGGGCCAGCTGGAGCTCAGTGGTCACCTGTCAGCCCTGCAACTACGTCACCAACTGGACGCCCCCCTGCAGATTCACAGTCAGGGCCAATGGCGGCTCGGGGAGCCGCAACGGCCACTAGCCCTGGAGCATCAGTGGCCGGCCCAGCCGTTACCTCTGACGCTGCCACAACCCCTGTCACTGGGTGGCGGCACGCTGACCACTCGGGGTCCGCTGGCAGCTCTGGAAATAGTCGGCCAAAGCAGTCTGACCAGCGGCGACAAGACCGTGAACCTGTCCCTGAAAAGCCAACTGATCGACGGCGGCCTGGCAGTGCAGCAGATACAGCTTGATGATGGCGAGCAGCAACTGGAAGGCCACGGTGAACTGCTGTTCAGCCCCTTGGCCTGGGATCTGACCGTCAAAGGCAAACTGGACACCGGCCTGCTACATCCACGATTCCCCGGCCAGCTCAGCGTGCAGGGTAACAGCCGGGGCCGCTACACTGGCGAACAGTGGACCCTGTCGCCCAGCCGGGTCCAACTGGAAGGCCGGGTGCGCCAGCAGCCTCTGACTGCCAACGCCACCCTGGAAAGCCACCAGCAACGCCTGCAACTGGACAGCGATGTTCACTGGGGTGACAACCGCCTGCGCGGGCGAGGCGCTCTTCTGCCCAACTGGTCACTGGACACCACCGTGGACCTGAAGCGACTGGACCAGCTTTACCCGGATCTGCAGGGTCAGCTCAGTGGTCAGCTGCAAGTTCGCGGCCCAATGGCCACTCCCAATCTGACCGGCAACCTGAACGGTCAGCAGCTCGGCTGGCAGGATTGGTCACTGGCCTCCCTGCAAACCCGGTTCCGCGCACTCGGGTTGGGCCAGCAGACCATGTCGCTGGAACTGGACAGCGAGACGCTTCGCCAAGGCGACATGGAGCAGCTCGCCGCCGCCCATCTCAGCCTCAACGGCACCCTGGCCAACCACACCGCAATGGCCCGTTTCCGACGCGACGAGGTCAGCCTGGAAACAAGCCTGCAAGGCACGTTAAAGGGGCTCAAGGATACGCCTCAGTGGCAAGGCACCGTGTCTGAAACCGGCCTGATGCATCAGCAACTGGGCCGCTGGCAGCAGGCCGAAGACACGGCAGTGCAGCTTTCCGCCACGGCCCAGTCCATCACCCCTTTCTGTCTTGAGCAGACACAGAGCCGACTCTGCCTGAAAGGCAGACGCGCCGCCGACAACCAGATCGACGTCAACGCCTCACTCAGCGCGCTGCCGCTGGCTCTGGCCGGCGCGCTACTGGGCCCGGACTTTGCCGTGCAGGGCAGCGTGGATGGCGAAGCGACTCTGCAAGGCTCGCTGGACAATCCAAATGGCCATTACCAGCTGCAAACCCGGAATGCCCGGATTGCCATGCGCACCGCCGACGATCCCCAGGAGCTTGCAATCGAGCAACTCTCTGTTCAGGGAACACTGCAACAACGGCGTCTGGCAAGCGAGCTGACGCTGGTGTCGGACCTGGCCAGCGCCCAAGCCACCGTGGAGCACGGCCTGGATGCGGAATCCCCCCTGGCAGGTCAGGTGGCATTACAGATCTCCAGCCTGGCGCCCCTGACCCTGTTCACCACCGATCTGCGTGAAATCAGCGGCCAGGTTCGTGGTGATTTCGCACTGGATGGCACCCTTCGTCAGCCCCTGATGAACGGCAGCATCCGGCTGGAAAACGGCCGCGCCCTGATCCCCGCCCTGGGGGTCGCCGTTACCGATCTGGAAATGGACGTGCAGGGTTCACCCCGTGGACAGCTGGATGTGAATGGGTCTGCCACCCTGGGCGAAGGCACAATGACCCTGACCGGCACCCTGGACCCGAGGGAATGGCCGGCCTCGGTGAATCTGTCGTTGAATGGCCAACGGCTACTGGTGGCAGACAGACCCGACGCACGGGTACTGCTCAACCCCACACTGGTGCTTAAGGGGAACCTGGATGAACTGAAACTGGGTGGCAAGCTCACTGTCCCGGAAGCGGAAATCCGCCCCACTGAACTTCCCGAGGGCGCCGTCACTGTCAGCAAGGATCAAATACTGGTCCATCAAGAAGGCGAGAAAAGCAGCGGCCTGCCGCTGGGCATTGATGTCACCGTCAACCTGGGAGACAAGGTGCACTTCCAAGGCTTTGGCCTGGACGCCATGCTTGGCGGCACCCTGCAAGTGGAACAGCAACCGCAACAACCGCCGCAACTCAATGGTGAACTGGTGATCCGTGAAGGTCGCTACCGGGCTTATGGCCAGAACCTGGCCATCAGTGACGGCCAGCTGATTTTCCAGGGCCCGCCGGACAACCCGGGCCTGGATATTCGTGCCATCCGCAAGGTACCCAGTGAAAACGTGGTGGTTGGCGTGCAGCTCAGCGGCACTCTGCAGGAACCGGAAGCCAGCCTGTTCTCCGAGCCGGGCATGGAGCAGAGCCAGGCCATGTCCTACCTGCTCACCGGCCGGCCACTGGAGCGGGGATCGAAAGGCGACAACAACCAGATTGCCCAGGCCCTGGCACTATACGGACTGGAAAAGGGCAGCGGCGTCACCGAAAAACTCGGCGACACACTGGGCGTGGATGAAATCAGTGTGGGCAGTGACTGGGAAACCGACGATGCCGCCCTGATGCTGGGCAAACAGCTCTCCGACCGGCTGTACCTGACCTACGCGGTGGGGTTGTTCGACGCGGTTTCCACGGTCATGCTGCGCTACACCCTGACCCGGCAACTCCACCTGGAAGCCCGCTCCAGCACCCGCGCCAACAGCCTGGATCTGATCTGGGAGAAGGAGCTGCAATGAAGAGAGCGAGTTGTAGGAAAGTCGCTGAGGGCGAACCGACCCTTGGCGTAGGAGCTATGCTTGCCCCCAGGACGTCTGCGACATGCGAACCGAGCGTAGCGAGGCGACAGAGATCAACGTCTATCCGCCATGATTTCTGCAGCGACCTGTCGAGCTCAGAGATTCCTGATCGCCCTCCGGGCGATTTCCACGCAAGCGCGGTTCGCCATGCAAGCATAGCTCCTACAACGGCTTCGTAGAAATGACGACGTCCATGGAATTTCCCAGTAGCTAGATCGGCAGCGCATAGGTTCCGGTCACGTGAGCAACCATCTCGTCACTGCCCTCGCTGAACAGCTGCACTTCCAGCACGGCCGAACGCCGCCCCAACCGCAGAATGACGGCGTCGGCGATCAGGTCCTTCTGTGCCGGGCGGGACAGGAAATTGATATTGAGATTCTGGGTCACCGCCATTTCCACACGACCCAGCTCACCAAGAATCGCCGCATACATGGCAGCATCGGCCAGCCCCATCATGGTCGGACCGGACAGGGTACCGCCGGGCCGAATCGTGGAGGGCCGGAAAGGACTGCGCATCCGGGCACGACGATCCCCCACCGCTTCGACCCGTAACCCCTCCTCGGACGCCGCCGGCAGCCCCTGGTAGATCACGTCCTGTACTTCCTGTGCATTCAACATATGGCTCGCCATCTCATCCTGGATAGCAGTGAGGATACGAAAGCGGGCGTAACAATCCCAGCGCCAATCATGATGGCTGGTGACGAAGCGCCTTTGCCCCTAAAATGGCCGGCTTCAGCAATAACCGGCGAAAGACTGTCTCCTATGCGCACTTCCCAGTACCTGCTTGCCACCGTAAAAGAAACACCGGCGGATGCCGTTGTCATCAGCCATCAGCTCATGCTGCGTGCCGGCATGGTCCGCAAGCTGGCTTCCGGCCTGTACAACTGGCTACCCACCGGCCTGCGCGTGCTGCGCAAGGTGGAGAACATTGTCCGCGAGGAAATGGACCGGGCCGGTGCCCAGGAAGTGCTGATGCCGGTGGTCCAGCCCATGGAGCTGTGGGAAGAGTCCGGCCGGGCCCCGGCCTACGGTCCGGAGCTGCTGCGCATTACCGATCGCCATAACAATCCTTTCTGCCTGGGCCCCACCCATGAGGAAGTGATTACCGATCTGGTTCGCAACGAGCTGCACAGCTACAAGCAGCTGCCGGCCAACTTCTACCAGATCCAGACCAAGTTCCGTGACGAAATCCGCCCGCGCTTCGGCATCATGCGCTCGCGGGAATTCATCATGAAGGATGCTTACTCCTTCCACACCGACACAGAATCCCTGGCAGCCACCTACCAGATCATGCACCAGGCCTACTGCGCCATCTTTGATCGCCTGGGCCTGGACTACCGTCCGGTGGAAGCGGATACCGGCGCCATCGGCGGCGCCGCCAGCCACGAGTTCCACGTGCTGGCCGATTCCGGTGAAGATGACATCGCCTTCTCTGACAGCTCCGATTTCGCCGCCAATGTGGAGCTGGCAGAAGCTCTGGCCCCCGCTATCGAGCGCCCGGCCCCCGGGGCGGCCATGGAAAAGGTGGATACCCCCAACGCCAAAACCATCGAAGAGCTGGTCGCACAGTTCGATCTGCCCATCGAGAAAACCGTCAAGACACTGGTGGTGAAAGGTGCGGAAGAAGGTCAGCTGGTGGCCCTGCTGGTTCGTGGTGACCACGAGCTGAACGATATCAAGGCGGAAAAACTGGACGCCGTGGCCACGCCGATGGAGTTCGCCAGCGAAGAGGAAATCCGTAGGGTCGTCGGTGCCGGTCCAGGCTCTCTGGGCCCGGTGGGCCTGCCGATTCCGGTTGTCATCGACCGCAGTGTGGCAGTGATGAGTGACTTCGGCGCCGGCGCCAATGAAGACGGCAAGCACTACTTCAACATCAACTGGGAGCGCGACGTGGCGCTGCCGGAAGTGGCCGACCTGCGTAACGTGGTGGAGGGCGACCCCAGCCCGGACGGCAAGGGCACCCTGACCATCAAGCGCGGCATCGAAGTGGGCCACATCTTCCAGCTGGGCACCAAGTACTCCGAAGCGCTGGGCGCCAAGGTGCTGGATGAGAACGGCAAATCCGTAGTCATGCCCATGGGCTGCTACGGCATCGGCGTCACCCGGGTAGTGGCTGCGGCCATTGAGCAGAACCATGACGACCGCGGCATTATCTGGCCGGCAGCCATTGCCCCCTTCCAGGTGGCCCTGGTGCCGGTGAACATCAAGAAGAGCCCCCGCGAGCGCGAATTGGCTGAAAAACTCTACGCGGAACTGACCAACGCCGGCATCGAAGTGCTGTTCGACGACCGCGAGAAAGAGCGCCTGGGCGTGAAACTGGCCGACAGCGAACTGCTCGGCATCCCCCACCGCATCGTCATCGCCGAACGGGGCATGGACAATGGCGTGCTCGAATATAAAGGGCGTGCGGATGCGGAGAATACCGAGGTGGCTGTGGATGAGGTTCTAGCGTTCCTGAAAGGGAAGCTGGACTGAGTTAACCGTTAATAGTGAACAGTTAACAGCGACGCGCTCCAGCGTCTTGTGACTGGAAACGCAAGAGGCCGCGTCCAAATCATGGACGCGGCCTCTTTGCTTTCAGAACAGACAACACTGTTCCGCGCCGCTGTTAACTATTAACTGTTCACTATTAACTAGATTTTGATGGAGCGCTTCACCGCCATCACCTGACTCATGGTGTTGTCCCCATGGGACGTCAGCTGCCACAACGGCAGACCGCGGTTATCCTTCTCCGGTGACTTGGTAATCAGGCCAAGGGCGCGCAGGTGAATCTTGATCTGATTGAAGGAATGGGCCGCCAGCACCACGTTGCGTACCGCGTGGGCGCGAGGGAAATCCTGCTGTACATCGGCCAGGGCCTTGCGACCGATAAAATCTTCCAGGGTTTTCTGCATCACCGGTTCCGACGCCGGGTTGATCATCAACGGGGCCACACAGGAAAACGCCTGATCCCAGCTGATCCGGGTGGTGACCATGGCCAGCTTGCAGTCGCCACCTTCATAGACATTGCAGGAGTAATCCAGTGCTACCAGATCGCCACCCCGGGACAGGGTCTTCAGTGGCGGCCTTGCCTGACTCAAGCTGTCTTCCCGCTCTTTTTCCAGCATTTCGATACGGGCCTTGAGGGCCTCGACTTCAGCCCCGCCACCGCCCAGGCCGGCCTGATCCGCCCGCACCCAGCCATCGGCACGATGCTCACGCATCAGATTGGGGATCACCTTGTGGGCCAGCTCTGCCAGACCATTTTCCGTAGTCCAGCGGAAACAGGCCACTTTCTCTTCCAGCAGGCGTACAAAGTCGTCCCGGCGCACCTGACCATCACGGGTGGACTCCTGCTGGTCAGTGCGCAGCATGGCCGGGTTATCGTGAATAAAAGCAACGATGGGTTTGCGCTTGGTGGCAGCAAAAATGTATTCGCGGTGCAACTCACTGAGCCCCATGGGTGACAGGGTGCCGTAGCGCCCGCCCACGATCAGGACGAAGTAGTCGCTGGTTTCGATCAGCTTCTGGATCACCGGCAGCAGGGTATTACCATCGGCGGCGGAACTGTCCAGGCCGGTGGGGATCATGCCGTGCTCGATCATCGGCAGCATCAATGCCTGGCGCGCCCCCTGCATATCGGGAAAGGTGGCACTGATAAAGACCTGGTAGCGTTTCGTCGCTGTCACCCTGGATACCTGTAGCGTCAGCCTGAGTCCGTAACTTCAGCGTGGATGCATGGCGCAAGCATTTGTTGTCACAGGAGATTTTCTGAAGAAGCGTCGCATCGGGAATGCGATCGACTGAAGAAAATTTTCTGTGGCGGCAAAGGCTTGCGTCAGGCGCCGCGATGGAACTACGGACTCAGGGTCAAGTTTTGGCCCTAACGGGCACGTTTTTGGCTGGCTATTAAACAGCCTGTGGCCCCGCATCACAAGCCAGGCCACCCCGGAAGGCCGTCCAATCGTGGGACATCTTTCCGGTTCATGCTAGCCTGAGCCCAGCCGTTGTGCCGGTTAACCGGCGGCGCCAGTGCCAATCACCAATATCGTAGCGCTTTTTGCAAGCTTACAGGAATGGGACGCCATGCAAACCATAGCCTTTTACAACCTGAAAGGTGGCGTGGGCAAGACCGCCTCGGCCGTGAATGTGGCCTGGCATGCCGCACGCTGGAAGCACCGTACCCTGCTCTGGGACCTGGATCCCCAGGGGGCCGCCAGCTTCTATCTGGGAGTGGATGACGGCGACGGCTACAAGGCCGGCAATCTGATCAAGGGCAAACAGCCCATCGGCCGGCTCAAGCGGGAAACCCGCTGGGCCAATCTGGATGCCATCCCCGCCGATATCTCCATGCGCAATGCGGACATCAAGCTGATGGAGAATGGCGGCGCCAAGAATCGCCTGAAACAGCTGATCGCCCCGCTGGGGGAAAGCTACGAACTGGTGATCCTGGATTGCCCCCCCACCCTGAGCCCGGTGGCAGAAAGCATCTTTGCGGCAGTGGACTACCTGTTTGTGCCGGTAATCCCCACCCATCTGTCCGTTCGCGCCTTTGAGCAGGTGCTGGACTGGCTGGACGGCAAGAACTACAAGAACCTCACCGTGGTGCCCTTTTTCAACATGGTGGACCGGCACCGGGACCTGCATGTGGAAATGCTGGTCAAGCGCCCCAAGAGCATGAAAGGCGGACTGAAGACCTGGATCCCCTACTCCACCCATGTTGAACAGATGGGAGACCACCGCGCCCCGGTCGGCGAATTCGCCCCCTACACCCCCTCCGCCCAGGCCTTCCGGGCAATGTGGTTCGAGATCGCAGGAAAACTGAAGCTTTAATTAATAGTTAATAATGAATAATTAATAGCTGCGCGAGACTGCCTGTCAGAGCCTGAAACACAAGAGGCCGCGCCCATGCTATGAGCCCGGCCTCTGCGATTGGAGCTGGCACTAGAGGGTGCCCGCGACGTTATTAATTATTCATTATTAACTATTAATTGCCTTCCCACGGGTTTGCCCGCCGCAAAATCGTATCCAGATCCAGCCCCCGCGGCAGGGTCCCATAGTTACGGTCCCCGTGCTCCCCCAGACGAGAGGCAATAAAGGCGTCTGCCACGGCGCTATTGCCTGCCGACACCAGCTGGCTGGCCTGCATGGTCAGGGACAAGCGATCGACGATATCCCGGGCCCGGTATTCGGCTTCCTCCATGTCAGCAAATTCCCGCTTGAGCGAAGTTACCGCCTTGTCCAGACGGGGATCGCTGCCGACTGTTTTCGCCAGCTCGGCGAACCACACATCCAGCACCGCCGGGGTCTTGGCCAGGGCCCGCAGCATGTCCAGGGCCTGCACATTACCGGAGCCTTCCCAGATGGCATTGATGGGCGCCTCGCGATACAGGCGCGCCATGATGAAGTCTTCGGTGACGCCGTTGCCCCCCAGGCACTCCATGGCCTCGTAGGCATGGAACGGGGTGCGCTTGCAGATCCAGTACTTGCCCGCTGGCAGGCCCAGCCGCAGCAGCAATTTCTCGTGCTCGTTGTCCGGGTCCAGGGTGGTGTTATCCAGCGCCTCGCCCATGCGCATGGTAATGGCCAGAGAACCCTCCACCTCCAGCTGCAGGTCCGCCAGCACATTACGCATCAACGGCTGGTCGATCAGGGTCTTGCCGAAGGCAGCACGGCCCATGGCATGGTTCACCGCCTGGGCCACTGCCTGGCGCTGACCGGAGGTGGAACCCACCATGCAATCGAAGCGGGTCATGGCCACCATCTCGATAATGGCCGGTACACCGCGGCCCTCGTCGCCGACCATCCAGCCCAGGGCGCCGCGCAGTTCAATCTCGGAGGAGGCATTGGAGACATTGCCCATCTTGTTCTTCAGCCGCTGCACCTGGATCGGGTTCTTGCTGCCGTCCGCGCGCCAGCGCGGTACCAGGAAACAGCTCAGGCCGCTGTCGGTCTGGGCCAGCACCAGGAAGGCATCGCACATGGGCGCAGAAGTGAACCACTTGTGGCCTACCAGCTCATAAGCTTCACCGGGGCCTTCGGCAGCAATCGGATATGCCCGGGTGGTGTTGGCGCGCACATCGGAGCCGCCCTGCTTTTCGGTCATGCCCATACCGATAGTCAGTGCCTGCTTTTCCGTATGCGGCACATTACGGGGGTCATAGGCATTGTTGAGAATCTTGGGCAGCCATTCCTTTGCCAGCGAGGGGGTCAGCTTGATGGAAGGTACCGAGGCAAAGGTCATGGTCAGCGGGCAGCCATGGCCGGCCTCCACCTGCCCCTGTAGATAGCTCTGCGCCGCCCGGGCCACATGGGCGCCCGGCTTCGGATCAGACCATGGAGCCGAATGAATGCCGGATTCCAGGCCCAGCGTCATCAGCCGATGGTAGGCCTCGTGGTACTTTACGAAGTCCACCCGATAGCCCTGACGATCGTGGGAAAAAAACTGCGGCTTGTGCTCATTGGCCAGAAAGCCCCACTCGATCACTTCGGCGCTGCCGGTTTTGGCGCCATGGGCGGACAGCTTGTCCTCCGCCCAGCCGGCCCCATGTCGGCGCACCGCCTCGCGCAGGGCAGTGTCATTGTCGTAGGCGTTGTAATTCTCCAGCGCCCGGGCCTGATTAAAGACCTCATGGGTCTGGGCCAACGGTTCCGGTTTCGCCTGTTGGTCCCGTTTGTGCAGAGTACCGTGCTTGGCATTCATTGCAGCTCTCCCGAAAAAATCATGCAGTCTGTTGCTGCTCAATAAGCTGGGCCTGCGCCGGGGATATCCCCACGGCACGCAGACAGAATTGGCTCAGGGATTTCGCCAGATTGGCTTTTGGCAGGGGATCGGACAACGGGCCCACCAGGGCTTCAGCAATGGCGCCCACCAGGGCCGCCGCGCTGATCGCCGTATCCTGAATCGGCAGCACGCCCTGCCTAACACCATCGCTGAGCAACTGCTGATAGAGCTCCGCGTAGCGCTGGCGATAGGCAAGACGCTCCGCGTCCACCGCCGGGTCCACCGGCTCGGCGATCAGCGACCAGGCCAGCCGGGGCGCCGCCTGGGCGCGCTGCACAAAGACCTGCAGCACATGGCTGAGCCGTTCGGAAAAGCTGCCGGTGTGCTCCATGGCCTGTGCCACTGCCGCGACTTCACGCTCGGTGGCCACGCGAAATACCTCCGCCGCCAACACTGCCTTGTTGTCGAAATAGCGATACAGGGTGCCCACGCCGACCCCGGCTTCCGCCGCCAGGGTCTGCATGGTCAGGTTGGCAAAGCCACCTTCACGCACCAGCTGCTCGGCACTGCGCAGCAGATGATCACGCTGGGCCGCCTTGCGCGCCTTCACATTGGCAGTTTCCCGGTAAGCCATAGTCGGAATCCATATTCATTTCTTGCAAGGAGTGAACCATTATTCCGACCTTCAGGCAAGCACCGCCCGTCGTGTACGCGCCGCAGGAATTGCTGCCAGCCTTTTCCTCGAAGCTGCTGTAGGAGCGGCGCTTGAGCCGCGAATCCGAGCCTTGGCGAGGAAATGGACCAGAACGTAAAAAGTAAAGCCGGTTGCAATGCGATACCTGATCGCCCTTTGGACGATCCCGCGCTTAGACGCGGTTCGCGGCTCAAGCGCCGCTCCTACAGAACCCCCGTAATCACCCCCAGCGCCGCCATGCCCAGCACCATCCCCCACAACGGCACCGTCTTGCTGCGCAACACCACAAACCCCGCCACCACGATCAACAAACCCCACAGATCATGCACGGCAGAAACGAAGACCGGCTGATACAGGGCCGCCAGCAACAACCCCACCACCGCCGCATTGATTCCCGCTACTGCACCGGCCAGGGCCGGGCGGGAAGAGAGCCATTGCCACCCCTCCATCAGCCCAAGCACCAACAGAAAGCCCGGCAGGAAGATGGCCAGGGTGGCGATCAGGGCGCCCCACCAGGGGCTGGCCGGCAGCAGCACCGCCCCCAGATAGGAGGCCAGCGAGAACATGGGCCCGGGCACCGCCTGGGCAGCTGCGTAGCCAGTGAGAAATTGATCCGGGGACATCTGTGGCCCCACCAGTTCCTGCAGTAAGGGCAGCACCACATGCCCCCCACCAAACACCAGGGAACCGGCGGCAAAAAAATCATTCCACAGGCCCAGCACCCGCCCGCCCGGCAACAGGGCGACAACGGCAAGCAGCGCGAACAGTAGCAACGGCCAGCGGCGCCACACCGGTTTGCCCATTGCCACCACGCCCTGATCCGGTCGCAACCAGTGCCAGCCAATGGCGGCGGCCACCAGCAAGGCCAGCATCTGCCCGACCAGCGCCGGCCACAGCACCAACAGCATGGCCACCAGCACGGCGATGGTGCGGGTCAAACCGCTGGCACAGAAACGCTGGCCCATATTCCACACCGCATCGGCCACCACGATCACCGCCAGCCACTTCAGCCCCGTGATCGCCCCACCCTGCAGCCAGTCTGGCAAAGACGTGGCGTAGATCCCCAACAGTGCCATCAACAGAAAAGACGGCAGGGTAAAGGCAACAAACGCGGCAAAAGCCCCGAAGACACCACCGCGTACCCGGCCAATGGCAAAGCCCAACTGACTTGACGCCGGCCCGGGCAGAAACTGGGTCAGCGCCAGCAGGCGGGCAAACTCCGCCTCATCCAGCCACTGCAACTCCTCCACGAAGCGACGATGAAAATAGCCCACATGGGCCGCCGGCCCGCCAAAGCTGACCAGCCCCAGCAGCAGAAACTGACGAAAGATATCGAGCATCACCTACATGCATCCCCGCTGAAATTTCACCCGAACCTAGCACAGTTTGCCGGCAGGCGGATGTCAGTGCCGGTCGGCGGCAGGTATACTCGCCGCATGCAATCCGATGCCCACTCCGTTCTCCAGCACGTCTTTGGCTATCACCAGTTCCGTGGTGAACAACAGACCATTATCGATAGCCTGATTCAGGGCGACGATGCACTTGTATTAATGCCCACTGGCGGCGGCAAATCCCTGTGCTACCAGATTCCGGCGCTGGTACGCGCTGGCACCGGCGTGGTGATCAGCCCGCTGATTGCCCTGATGCAGGATCAGGTGGATGCCCTCAAGGCGCTGGGTGTCAGGGCCGGCTTCCTCAACTCCACCCTGAACATGGAGCAACAGCGGGCCCTGGAAGACGCCCTGCTCAACGGCGAACTGGACATGCTCTACATCGCCCCGGAGCGTCTGATACAGCCACGCACCCTGTCCCTGCTGCATCAGGCGCAGATTGCCCTGTTTGCTATCGACGAAGCCCACTGCGTGTCCCAGTGGGGCCATGATTTCCGCAACGATTATCTGCAATTGTCGCTGCTGCATCGGGAATTCCCCGATGTGCCACGCATCGCCCTGACCGCCACGGCGGATCAACGCACGCGAATGGAAATTGCCGAACGCCTGGACCTGACCCAGGCTCGTCACTTCGTCTCCAGCTTCGACCGCCCCAACATCCAGTACCGCATCGAGCGCAAGGACGGCGCCCGCAACCAGCTGCTGCGGCTGATTCGTGCCGAGCACGCCGGCGACGCCGGCATCGTCTACTGCCTGTCGCGCAACAAGGTGGAGCGGGTGGCGGAATGGCTGTGCCAGCAGGGCGTCAACGCCCTGCCCTACCACGCCGGCCTGCCCGCACAAACCCGCGAAACCCACCAGCAGCGCTTCCTGCGCGAAGACGGCCTGGTAATGGTGGCCACCATTGCCTTCGGCATGGGGATCGACAAGCCGGATGTGCGGTTCGTGGCCCACCTGGACCTGCCCAAAAGCATCGAGTCCTATTATCAGGAAACCGGCCGTGCCGGCCGCGATGGGGAACCCGCCACCGCCTGGATGGCCTACGGCCTGGAAGACGCCATCAAGCTCAAGCAGATGCTGGCCCAGAGCAGTGGCAATGAGCAGCACAAACGCAACGAAAACCAGCGGCTGGAAGCCATGCTGGGACTGTGCGAAATCACCCAGTGCCGCCGCCAGGCCCTGTTGCACTATTTCGGTGAGACGCTGGAACAACCCTGCGGCAACTGCGACACCTGCCTGAACCCGCCGCAGACCTTCGATGCCAGCGAGGCCGCCCAGAAAGCCCTGAGCTGCGTGTATCGCACCGGCCAGCGCTTCGGCGCCAACCATCTGATCGACGTGCTCACCGGCAATCGTTCCGACAAGGTGGCCAGCGCCGGCCACGACCATGTGTCCACCTGGAACATCGGCAATGAATTCAGCGCCAACCAGTGGAAGAGCATCTACCGGCAACTGGTGGCCCGCGGCCTGCTCACCGTGGACATGAACGGTTTCGGCGCCCTGCAACTCACCGAAGCCTGTCGCCCCTACCTGCGCGGCGAGCAGCCATTGCACCTGCGCAAGGAACTGGCCAAGGCCAGGAAGGCCTCTACCCGTCGCGCTCACGCCAATATCGCTGACGCCGACCGAACCCTCTGGGAAGCCTTGCGCGCCTGCCGAAAACGGCTGGCCGATGAAGAAGGGGTCCCGCCCTACGTGGTCTTCCACGACGCCACCCTGATGGACATGCTCGCCATCCGCCCGCGCAACCGCATGGAAATGGCCGCGGTCAGCGGTGTCGGCGACCGCAAACTGGAACGCTACGGGGACGAGTTCCTGGCCATTCTCAATGGCAACGGTGACAACGCCGGCGTGGCCGAGCCCGCTGGCCCGGATCGCAACGAGATCCTCGCCCTGGCCCAGGCCAACATGAGCCCGAGCGCCATCGCCCGCCAGCAGAACCTGAACGAACAGACCGTGTACCGGGAACTGGCTAAACTGGTCACCGCCAACCAACTCAGCCTGGAGCAGGCACTGGGTATCAGCGAAATGGAGATCGGCATCATCCAGGATGCCCTGCTCAGCCAACCCAACCTGGCCGAAGACACCTTCAGCTACCGGCAGTTGAAAGACCTGCTGGCCGATGACTGGCCCACCGGCGTGCTGCACTGCGTGCGTCAGGCGATTTTAGCAGCGGGTTAACCCTTCCGCAGGAGCGTCGCTCCTGCCGGAAGAATACCATTACCCACTGTCCTCCTGACTGTGATTGAACGAGCGATAAAACTAGCGCTCTCCCACCGAATATTGTGGATCTCGTTACGCCAATCCTTGCATTAACCTTTGTCACTCGCTGTAAGCAAAAGCTTACAGCCCAACAACAGAGCCAACGCTCCCGTCAGGCTAATCTTGACCCTGTTCAAAAAAGATACAACAGGGGTTATACATGGAACAGGAAGAACAGCTTGATCTGGAATGGGTGCCTGACACCCTGGCAGGACTTTTTGAAGATGCCCACGCGGATCATCCCGGCCAGTGGGAATCCTTTGACGCGGAAACCGCCAGCGCCCACGCCGCCTGAATCGAGCCCGGCCAGTGCGCCCTTCCCGACCTGTGGCGCTTTAACCTGGCCCTTGTCCGGGAGAGAATACTCCCATGGACGTGATCTGGATCAGCCATCGCGGCCTGCACCAGCGCCATGTGGAAAACAGCCTGCATGCGTTCGAGGCCGCCGCCGAAGCGGGCTTCCACACCCTGGAAACCGACCTGCGCACCACCTGTGACGGTCAGATCATCCTGCACCACGATCCCTCCCTGATACGTACCACCGGCAGTGACGCCATCATCGAAGAGCTGGACACGGACCAGTGTCTGTCCCACCGACTCAATGACGGCCAATCCTTGCTCACCTTCGACGACTTCGCTTGCACCTTTACTGACCAGCGCTGGGTTCTCGACATCAAACCGGAAAGCGCCGAACGCACCCTGGCGGCGCTGCGCCACTGGGCCGACCGGGAGCAAAAAGGCGACTGGCTCTGCCGTCAGGCCCGTTTTCTGCTCTGGAACCCGGAACACACCCAACTGCTACGCCAGCATTTCCCTGGCGCCATCACCATGGCCCCCCACAACGAATGCCGCCGAGCCGGCCTGTCGCTGCTGATGGGGCTCAGGCCGCTGGCCGCCATCCGCTATGGCCGCACCTATTCGCTACCACCGGTATTCCATGGCCTGCCGCTGTTCCGCCGCTCCCTGGTGGATGCCTATCACCGCCTGGGCGGTCGGGTGCTGGCGTTCCTGCCGGAGGGGCGAGAGCAACAGCGCCAGGCGCTTCGCTCCGGGGTGGATGAAATTCTCAGCAATACCCCGCCGATACGCTAGCGTCCAGCTGCTGGCCGTCGGACCGCCGGGCTCGTGTTCCAGACCGGGATGGGGTAGGCTTGCCGCCCCTTCTTATGTCAGACCCAATTAAATGCCTTTTACTTCCCTTGGACTGGGGGATGACCTGTTGGCCGCTGTTGCCGATCAGGGTTATCACACCCCGTCACCAATCCAGGCCCAGGCCATCCCCGCCGTACTCAGCGGCCGCGATGTCATGGCTGCTGCCCAGACCGGCACCGGCAAGACCGCCGGTTTCACCCTGCCCCTGCTGGAGCGCCTGCGCGCCGGCCAGGCCGCCAGTAACAACCAGGTACGCGCCCTGGTACTGACCCCCACCCGGGAACTGGCCGCCCAGGTCGCCGAGAGTGTGGCCACCTACGGCAAGAATCTGCCGCTCACTTCCACCGTGGTATTCGGCGGTGTGAAGGTCAATCCGCAGATGCAGCGCCTGCGTGGCGGTGCCGATATTCTGGTAGCCACTCCCGGACGCCTGCTGGACCTGTATCAGCAGAACGCGGTGAAATTCGACCGCCTGGAAATACTGGTGCTGGACGAAGCGGATCGCATGCTCGATATGGGCTTCATCCACGACATCCGCAAGATTCTCTCCAAACTGCCGCCGAAACGGCAAAACCTGATGTTTTCGGCCACCTTCTCCCCGGAAATCCGCGCCCTGGCCAAAGGCCTGGTGAACGATCCGGTGGAAATCGATGTGAGCCCGCGCAACACCACCACCGAGCTGGTCACCCAGTGGATCGCCCCGGTGGACAAACAGCGCAAGGCGGCCCTGCTGACTCACCTGATCCAGGACAACAACTGGTTCCAGGTGCTGGTGTTCAGCCGCACCAAGCACGGCGCCAACAAGCTGGCCAAGCAGCTGGAAAGCAACGGCATCGAAGCCGCTGCCATCCACGGCAACAAGAGCCAGAATGCCCGCACTCGTGCCCTGGCAGATTTCAAGAACGGCAAGATCCGCGCGCTGGTCGCCACTGACATTGCCGCCCGGGGCCTGGACATTGAGCAGTTGCCACAGGTGGTAAACGTGGATCTGCCCAATGTGCCGGAAGACTATGTGCACCGCATCGGCCGCACCGGTCGTGCCGGCGCCACCGGCCAGGCCATTTCCCTGGTCAGCGCCGATGAAGCCCAGCAGCTGAAGGATATTGAACGGCTTACCCAGCAACAGCTGGAGCGCAAGATCGTGGCCGGCTTCGAGCCTGGCGAGCCGTTACCGGCAGCGGGGGCGCTGCAGCCACCGAAGCGCAAACGCCCGAAGAAAGCCAAACCCGCCCATGCCCGTTCAGACAGCAGTGGCGGAAACGGTCAGGCCCGCAATGGCAACGGCGGCGGAGGCAATGGCCAGAACCGCCAGGCTCGCCCGGCCAATAACAACAGCCGCCCCGGCGGCAACAGCCAGCGACGCCGTCGCCCGGCAGGCAACCGCCGGCCGCAAGCCCAGCAGTCCTGAACGAAAAAAGGCGCCTGTAAGGCGCCTTTTTTCTAGCTTCTAGCTCGTAGCTAGAAGCTCGTAGCTAATTCGCTTATCGTTGCCGCAGCAGCCCCTGATAGTGGGCCATATAGCCTTTCAGTTCGTCATCGCTCAGGTCCTTGAGCACCTTGTTGTTCACTGCGTGCACGGCCTTGCGGCTGCCATCAATGCCCACATTCAGGGCCTTCTGGGTGACAAAGCCGATTTTCACTTCCTTGGTGTTGGCGACAAAGACTTCATCGATGATCTTGTCGGACATGGCGCTCATCACCCGGGTGACCAGGGCTACGTCTTCGGTGCCCTTGCCCGCCGCACACAGCTCGGTGGCCTTGCGGAAATCCTCAGCGAAGCTGTCTTCCACCGGGAAAGCGATGCTGGCGTGGTTGTCGTTGTCGTCACCGGCCTGCCAGTACATGGCCTTCACATTCTTCACCACCGGAGCGAATTCCGCGTTGGTGACTTTCTTGAAGATCTGGCGGGTGAGCATGCTGGATGCCTTACCGGCGGTGGACACGGCAAAGTCGATCACTTTCTTCTGGCCACCGGACAGCTCGGTCATATTGGCCGGCTCTACCAGAAACAGGCTGAGAATCCGGTCGGTGAGGTGATCCACCATATGGATGAATTTCTCGGCGCTGTCTTTACGATCGTGCTCGACGGCATGAAGGAAGTCTTCGGTGCTGTTGACCAGCGCCGGGTTAGCGGGAATCGCCACCACGTTCTGCATTGTTATGTCCTTGCCTTGCAAACAGTTGCTGTCACTGAAAAAACTCATGATAGCGGGGCGTTGGCCCGAGGGGAAACGCCGATCGGGCCGGAATAACAAAGCCTATACGATGGCGATTATGAACCCGGCTATGAAACAGGCCCTGGCAACGTCGCGTAAGCCTGAATCAAAAGCATTTTCACTCCAGAGCACAGAGCACACAGAGAAAACGCGGCTTTCCCTCAGTGATCTCTGTGCCCTCTGTGGTAAATCGGTCTTTGGTAATTAATCGCCGGTTAACTGGCGCCCTGGCTGGCACCGGGCTGACGCCCCTTTTCCGCAGAGCGGCCAGACTGACTGGCAGAGCGAATATCCACCTGAGGCGTGGTGACCATGGTCCCGTCCATGGCACAGTCCGGGCCCAGGGTCACCGCATCAAACGTGGCTGAACCATCCGTATTGCCCCAGGCCAGGGTCACCGGCCCCGGACCGCAAATGCCGCCCAATAGCGGCACCCTGACCTTGACCTGCATATCGTCCACGGTGAGTCGCCCCGGGTTATCCACCTGCCCCTGCCAGGGCAGCGCCAGTGCCTTGATGCTTTTGCACAATGGATTCATGCCGCCGAAGATGACCTCGGTGACCCGGATCGCCCCCTGTTCGCTGACCTGGCCGTTAAACGTGGTATGACAACTGACCGGAATGGCGCCTTTTTTCATGGCCAGCTTGCCACTGGCTGAGAATGCCCCCGCCGGCGCCACCGTCACGTCTGCGCTGGTCACCCCGACACTGGCCCAGACCAGAAAGGTCGAGGCAATGATGTTCCTTATCATTGTTGTTATCCCTTACCGATGTGTTCACCGGCATGTTGGCACGATCGGGCAATCCTCCCAAACCAACCAGCCGCAAAATCACGACCATTCGGCAGTTTATTTTTCCGTGGAACTACACCAGCTGGTAACCAATACTACCCAGCACCGCCAGCACCACTGTCCACTTGGCGGTCACGTAGAAGGGTTTGTTTTTCCGCTTTACGGATTTCAGGAACCCCTTGTAGGCAATCACCCCTTTGCCCAGCTTGTTACCAACTCCGGTATGGCTGCTATCCAGGTTGTCGATGAAGAACAGGCGGTTGAAGAACCAACCGAAGTACCAGTACACCTTCCGCACCCACTTCCATTTCATGGGCCGATCCACATCGGTCATCAGGATGATGCGCGGGGTATCGGTGCGGTTCCAGGCGGAATGGATGTAGGTTTCGTCGAAGATGATGCTGTCACCATCCCGCCAGATATAGTCGTCCTCGTTCACTGTCAGCCCACAGCCCTCATCGTTGGGCGTGCTCAAGCCCATGGAATAACGCAGGGTGTAGGCAAACGGATCGTGGTGGCGATTAAGCTTCTTGCCCGGCATCAGCACCGCAAACAGGGCAATGTTCATGGACGGTAGTTGATCCAGCAAGGCCATGGTTTTCGGCGCCAGCGCATAAGCAGATGGCAGCTTGTTGTCGTAGACCTTCAGGTAAAAGCTGGTCCAGCGGTTGTCCTTGTAAAAACTGCTGGCCGGCAGGTCTTCCTTGGCGGTGATATTGCCACCATGGTACAAGGCCAGCGCCTCGTCGCGGATGGTTTCCCAGTTATCCTCAATCAGCTGCAGCTCGGGGAAATGGTCCAGCCCGATGCGGGGCGTGGTGGGCACTTTCGACAGCAAGTAAGCCGGAATATTGAACGGCACCATGAAGGTGGAAAAATCCGAAAGCTGGCGCTTGAGGCCAAACGGCTCCCGGTTACGCACCCGGATAAACACGATGCAGCCCACATAGACCAGCAAACAGACCACAATAACGGCCATAACCTGTCCCTTTACACTCTGCCAACGGGGTGTCCACCAGTGAAACGCGGCACCCGGAAAAATGAATGGGCGGGATTTTACCTCATATTGGCCCGCAAAAACGCAGGCACATCGGTTATTTGCTGCCGCTGCTCGGCGTCATCAGTCCAGGGGCACACAGCCGCCAGGGGAAATTCCGTGCTGTCGTGACCATTGCCTGCGCCAAGAGGGGCACGGCCGTCAACAATCACTCTCGTCTCGCCAGCAGCAACGTTGAGGCCCATCAGTCACGGGGCCGCAGCATAAACCGGAAACGAAAAAAGCCTCTAAAAAGAGGCTTTTTTACGATGCACATTGAGCGCGGATACGCTCTGGGCGGATTACTTCCCGGCGTCCAGCGCCTGGTAATAATCCATCAGGATCTGTGCCACTTCCGGACGGGAGAATTCCGGCGGGGGCGCAATGCCCTGGCCCAACATCTCGCGCACCTTGGTCCCTGACAGCAGAACAAAGTCGTCCTTGGTGTGATCAGGCACATCGCGCATCATCACCACGCGATCCAGCTTCTTCGAATAGGCGGTGTGGTCGGCCTCGAAGATTTTAATTTCCAGTGCGCCAGCCGGCACTTTTTCCTGGAAGATGGTTTGTGCGTCGAAAGCGCCGTAATAATCGCCGACACCGGCGTGGTCACGGCCAACAATCAAATGGCTGCAACCGCAGTTCTGGCGGAATACCGCATGCAGCACAGCTTCACGCGGACCAGCGTAGAGCATGTCAAAACCGTACCCGGTGATCATCACGGTATTGGGCGGGAAGTACACTTCCACCATTTTACGGATAGCGGCATCACGCACGTCGGCCGGAATATCCCCCTTCTTCAATTTGCCCAGCAGCATATGAATCAGGATACCGTCGGCATTCAACGCCTCCTGGGCCATGCGGCACAGTTCTTCATGGGCGCGGTGCATCGGGTTACGGGTCTGGAAAGCAACCACATTGTTCCAGCCACGCTCGACAAACTCGTTGCGAATGGAAACCGCGGTGCGGAAGGTATCGGGGAAGTCGTCGGCGAAATAGGAGTAGTTCAGGACCTGGATATCGCCGGACACAATAAAGTTGCCGGCAGCCAGGAAGTTGGCCACGCCCGGGTGTTCCTTGTCGTTGGTAGCGAAAACCTGCTCGGCAACGGCTTCCAGTTCAGCATCAGACGCTTCCTCGATGGCCGCCACATCCATCACCGCAATCACCGGCTGGCCGTCCACATTGGGGTCACGCAGGGCAATGCGCTTGGCCCCTTCAATGGCGCTGACATCCTTCAGCATATTGACGATCGGCACCGGCCAGAACAGGCCATCGGCGGTGGTCATGTTGTCGGCCACTGACAGCATGTCAGCCTTGTTCATGTAGCCCGTCAGCGGGGTGAAATAACCGGCAGCCATCATCACCGCATTGGCGGCAGCTGCCGAGCTGATTACCACTGAAGGCAGAGATTCCGCTTCATGCTGCAGGGCAACGCGGGCATCTTCATCGGCGACGTACAGGGGTTTCAATGCGTCCGCACCATGCGGCTTGACCAAAGCGACCATCTATTTACTCCAAATGCTCAATCAACAGGGTATCCATATCGCGGCGCAGTATAGCAGAGGATTAGCCAGAGGTCGGCCCGACAATAATGACGGACAGAATTATGCGTATATTTGCATTTATGAAGGATTAGCTCTTAAGATCCCGGCGACAGAGAGATGTCGCAGGCCGCGGCCATGATTGTCGCTGAGAAACAGGCGGCTGAAGAACCCACCGACGGACCGATGACAAAAGCCCAGGAAAACCGCCAGAAGCCCGGAAGGTCGGGTTATGCCCCGCTGCCGGGGCCAACCACCGCCAATACCTGCTCCAGCGGGCAAGCCCGCCAGCCATTACCATTCTCACGGCGGGCCAGCTCCAACCGCTCCAGCTTGGCCAGCGCATCGCTGATTTCAAAATCCAGACGATACTGCCAGCGCTCGGCAAACCACTGCTCAATCCGCTCGTCCAGTTCTCCCGCGGACAGCGGCTCGCCAGCAACCAAAAGAAAGTAGTAGGCCAGCAGGGTCTCCTTGCTCTCTTCTTCCTCGGCCTCATCCACCAGCTGATAGATGACGCTGGCATTGTTCGCCACATTCTTGAAGTAGAGATTCCGGGTCAGGGTCTGCACAAATTGCAGTTTGCGGGTACGGAAGTTTTTCACCTGTTTCCAGATGAAACCTGCCAGGGTGCCCAGCCCTGCCAGCAGCGCCAGCAGTGCCGCCTTGTCCAGCGTCACCGGCTCGGCATGCATTCCCAGCCAGAAACCGAGCAACGAACCGAGCAGCAGCAATGTGGCCCCCAGCTTGGTGGTCAGCATCACGCCACCACCCACCAGCGCCGGCACCCCGATCAGCAGCTTGTCGATATTGCGCATGCGTACCTGGGTTTCCGGGAACAGCATCTCGATATCCGCCTTGGGCACATTCTCGAACAGCTTGAGATAAACCCGCTCCCCAGCGCCCTCTTCTCCCTCTTCCGGCGGCACCTTCAGGTACAGGGCCACGTTGTCGTAATGAGTAAAAGTGACCTCCTTGCGGTACAGGCCCCACAGCAGCTTGAGGGTTTCCGTGCGCTGGCTCTGCCCGCGGCTGTAAAGCAGCACCTCCTCGAACCGGGAAAAGTCCACCTGCAACCGCACCTTGAACAAGGAGGCCTCTTCCAGCGCCGCCGCCAGATCCTCCTCGGTCACCGGCTCGTAATTCGCCTGCTCCAGCAGCTCTCCCAGCAAGGTTTTCAGGTCTTCCGGGGTCTCTCTCAAAAGACCGCTGTCCAGCAACCGGGCCTGAGGATTCACGGCCAGATAGGCCTCCTTGAGGGCTTCCTGTCGGGAATGAAAATGCTGGTGCAGCGTCACCTGCAGCTGCTCCGCCAATCGTTGGAACTGGTCCGCCTGTTCCGCCGTGAGGCCTTCCTCCGCCAGGCACATGGCCACAATATCCTTGCGACGGAACGGGATGTAACGCAATGGGGTGGCAACAGTTCTCACGGCAGTGTCCCTTTTCGTGGCATTCCTGCGATTGTGCCATGGCCTCCGTACAAGTCGGCCTGGCGCCCTCGCCCTTCCCGCATTACACGATCGGCGGCTCGCCCGACAGGGTTGGGCCCTTTTCGATATCGCTGGTGAACACTTCCAGGGACTGTGCCACTTCGCTGACTTCCTCGAAGCGAGCGATGTGGTAGAGGGCTTCGCCTTCGTTCACCAGGGGCATATTGTTGCGCCCCACCAGGATGCCGGCGGCTGGGGAGTGAATGTTGACGTCATCACCACCGAAGGGACTGGAGATACGGCCGATCAGGTCGTCTTTCTTGATCCAGGCCCCCAGCGCCACCAGCGGCAGGAAAACGCCATCGCGCTCGGCGCGCACCCAGCTTGAGGAACGGGCGATATAGGGCTCGCTGGGCACCTTGGCGCGGCGAGCGCCGGTCATGCCAAGGTGCTGAAGGATGTTGAGCACACCTTTGACGCCGGCGCGGATGCAGGACTCGTCGAAACGCAGGGCCTCGCCGGCCTCGTAGGTAATCACCGGGATGCCCTGGGCTTCGGCCACTTCCCGCAGGGTGCCCTCACCCAGCACCGAGTTGATCACCACCGGCACGCCGAAGGCGTTGGCCATGGCGGCGGTGTCGTCGTTGGACAGGTCGGCGCGGATCTGCGGCAGGTTGGCCCGGTGCACAGCGCCGGTATGCAGGTCCACCGCATGGGTAGCCCGATCCAGCACCTGGCTTTTGAACTGCCAGGCCATGCGAGCGCCCAGGCTGCCGGTTTCAGAGCCGGGGAAGCAGCGGTTCAGGTCCCGGCGGTCCGGCAGATAGCGGGTCTTGTGAATGAAACCAAACACGTTGACCACCGGCACCGCCAGCAGCGTGCCACTGAGGCTTTTCAGGGCAGAATGACGCAGCAGGCGGCGGATGATTTCCACCCCGTTGAGTTCGTCACCGTGAATCGCCGCGCTGACCATCAGCACCGGCCCGGGCTTGCGCCCGTGAATCACATGGATGGGGACGTTCAGGGGCGTCTGGGTATAGAGCTGCGCCAACGGCAGCTCCACCTTGGCACGGGTGCCAGGCTTGACGCTGACGCCATCCAGTTCAAACGGCAATACTTTGGGTTCTTTCGTGTTTTTCATTTTTTACCCGAACCAATACCGGCGCACCGCCCTTGATGGCCCCGACAACAGGCCGGAAAACCAGCAAGGCCAGACGGTTTTCGCTATTAACTATTCACTGTTAACTATTCACTGCCGTTAACGGCCTTACCCCTTCGAGCCTTTTGTCTGGGTCCGATAGGGGCGCGCATCCTTTTCGATGAACTTGATCACCATGCCTGCCACGTCTTTATTGGTGGAGGTTTCGATCCCTTCCAGCCCCGGCGAGGAGTTCACTTCCATGACCAGGGGGCCGTGGTTGGAGCGCAGGATATCCACACCGGCCACATTCAGCCCCATGATACGGGCAGCGCGCACGGCGGTGGCACGCTCTTCCGGGGTAATGCGGATCAGGCTGGCGCTGCCGCCACGGTGCAGGTTGGACCGGAATTCGCCGGGCAGGGCCTGGCGTTTCATGGCAGCAATCACCTTGCCCCCTACCACGAAACAACGAATGTCGGCGCCGCCGGCTTCCTTGATGTACTCCTGCACCATCACCGACACGTTGAGGCCCATGAAGGCCTCGATCACCGATTCCGCCGCCTTGCGGGTTTCCGCCAGCACCACACCGATGCCCTGGGTGCCCTCCAGCATCTTGATTACCAGGGGCGCGCCGCGAACCATGTTGATCAGGTCGGGAATATCATCCGGGGAGTGGGCAAAGCCGGTAATAGGCAAGCCCACACCTTTGCGGGACAACAGCTGCAGGGAACGCAGCTTGTCCCGTGAACGGGAGATGGCCACGGATTCATTGACCGGAAAGACGCCCATCATTTCGAACTGGCGCAATACTGCCGTGCCGTACTGGGTGATGGAGGCGCCGATCCGGGGAATCACCGCATCAAAGCCTTCCAGTACTTCACCCTTGAAGTGAATTTCCGGCTTGTGGGACACCATGCTCATATAGCAACGCAGGGTATCGATCACGTGCATTTCATGGCCGGCAGCCTCGCCCGCTTCCACCAGTCGGCGGGTGGAGTACAGTCGCTTGTTTCTCGAAAGAATGGCAATTTTCATGGTTGCTCTTTGTTTCCACCTAATAGAAAAGATGCCGTGGGATCGACAACAATCTCGCCCATGGCGGTGCGGCCCAGCAGCATACGGAATATCATGTTTTCGCGGTCGGTCAGGGTGATTTCGATGGGCCAGCGGCGGCCACCCAGTTCGATGTCCGTGCGGATCACCGGGCGCTCTTCCTTGTGCCCACCGGAGTCGGTAACGACACGGCGGTCCAGCACCGGCGCCTCACAGTGACGAACCTGGTCCTGGCCTTGAATCGGGTGGATGGAAAAGCGGACCCATTCCCGGTTGTCACGCTGGAAGCTTTCCACCTGAAAGGCATGCAGCGCCGAGGTGCGCGCCCCGGTATCCACCTTTACCTTGATCGCTTCGATGTCCAGTTCGGGCAAGGTTGCCCACTCCCGCCAGCCGACGGTGACCTTGCTTGCCATTGGAGAGCCCATCAGTCCCTTTCCAGCAGTTCGATCTTGTAACCATCCGGGTCTTCCACAAACGCCAGCACGGTGCTGCCATGCTTCATGGGGCCCGGTTCGCGGGTAATGCGCCCACCCCGCTCGCGAATGCGTTCACAAGCAGCGTACACGTCGTCCACCGCCAGGGCCACATGGCCGTAACCGTCGCCCAGATCGTAACGGCTCTGGTCCCAGTTATACGTCAGCTCCAGCACTGCCCCTTCGGATTCCGGCTGATAGCCCACGAAGACATTGGTAAAGCGGCCTTCCGGGTATTCCTTGCGGCGCAGCTCCTTCATGCCGAGCACCTCGGTATAAAAGGCCACGGATCGATCCAGATCCCCTACGCGCAGCATGGTATGCAGGATTCGCATTGACTGGTTCGCTCCTCATATCAGCAAATTTAGCGGGCACGGGAGCCCCTACTGTTTACAGGGCGAATAGTGGTGGCAGAGGACTGGATTGACAATGAAAAAGTGGAATTTGCGGAGGGGAACACTGTAAAACATCCGGGGAATCGCCGCTCATAGCGGACATGCCGGGGGGGGATCCCGGCATCAGGTTGCAAGCGAGTGACGAGGTACGAGTTTCGAGACGCAAAAACCTGAAACGCCCACTCTTTGAGATTTTGCCTTTCGAAACTCGCTTCTCGCAACTCGCGACTACTGTTATCGCACCGCGACTCAGGGCAGAAACAGGCTGCCCTGCGCGTCGACCCAGGCCTCAGGCACACTGCCTTCGCGGATTCGCTGGGGATGGTCGCCCACGTCCACGCGGGCCACTTCCTGGCCGGTCTGGTAGTTGAACACGGACATCTGGTCGGTGCCGCTCCAGGACACATAGCAGTGGTTGCCATCGGCGCTGGTGGTCACCCAGTAGGGCTTTTCGCCGATACCGGTTTTCAGCTGATGGGAAAAGTCCTCGCGGTCCACCAGAGCCACATAGTCGCTCATGGTGCCAGCCACGCACAGGGTCGAATCGTCGGCACTCAGGGCGATGCCGTGATGGGCGGAGTCATTCACGTAGAACTCCCGGGGCAGCCCGTTGGTCAGGTCCGGCAACTCGGCCAGTCGCAGCACTTTCTCTTCCTGCATGTCGTACTCGATAAAGCCGTGCAGGAAGGACAGCTGGAAGTAGAAATAACGTTCGTCGGCGGTATGGGCCATGGGCCGCACTGCGGTGCTGAGGTTCTCGTAACCCGCCTCTGCCAGATCCGCTTCAAGATCCAGTTGCTTGATGATTTCCAGGCTGTTGGCGTCGACCACCTGGAACACCCGCTCGCCCTTGGTAGCATCCAGCAGGTTCTCACCCAGCAGCCCATCGGTCAGATCACCGACCAGCTCATTGTCCAGCGGCGTGTACACGGTGCCGATGCTGGCATGATAGATACGCTCGCCATCCTCGGAATAGATGTTTTCGTGGGGAGAATCCCCGGACGGGAAGCGGCCCTGCTCCTCGCCGGTTTCCACATCCAGAATATGCACCACATTACCGGTGGAGGCGGATACCGCCACCTGGGTGCCATCCGGTGACAGGGCCATATGGTCGGACCGATAGCCATCCACCTCAAAGCGCCAGGCAATCTCGCCGCTGACCACATCAATGGCGACCACATCCGCGTAACTGGGCCGGGATACGATCAGCAGACGCCCATCCGGGGAGCTGTACATATCATCCACGTACTGGTGGTTGCCCTCGCCGATCAGAACCCGGATGCCCTGGAAAAACAGAAAGTCCAGCGGATTCAGGGCAATGGCTTTTTCCCGTTCCTGCTGATCCGGAATACCGCTGATGCGCCCCAGGCGCTGGTAGCTGGCCGCATCGATCACATCGATCACGCCTTCCCAGTTGTTGCCCACGAAAATCACCGAACGCGGCCCGTCGTCGGTCTCTTCCGGCACTCCCTCATCAACGACCTCATCAGGGGATTCCTCCTGCTGCGGCGCTTCACGCTGGGCCTCGTCGGCACCGGTGGCTGGTGCGGCGGAGCCACTGCCCCCGCCGCCACAGCCACTCAACAGCGACGCGGTCAGCAGAGTCAGAATCCCCAGGTGAACAATGGAAAAGCGGTGTTGCCCGATAGTCATGGCAAAATCCTCAGTCAGCCTGTTGTTGTGAGTATGTTGCTACGCTCAGGCTAATTGAGACTACCGTGCAAATTAAATGCATTTTCCTTGTTGTTATGTAACCGCAAAGACCAGACACCGGGCACAAAAAAACCGCCGCAGCTCTCGGCTACGGCGGTTTTCTGTTCTCGCAGACCGGGACGCAAAGCGTCCGGCTGCCTTAACGCAACTTGCGGCCGTTCTTGGCAGCAATGCGCAGACGCAGGGCGTTCAGCTTGATGAAGCCTTCCGCGTCTTTCTGGTCGTAAGCGCCGGCATCGTCTTCGAACGTGGCGATAGAGGCGTCGAACAGGCTGTCATTGTCGGAACGACGGCCAACCACGGTGGCATTGCCCTTGTACAGCTTCATGCGCACTTCGCCGTTCACGTGTTCCTGGGTGGCATCGATCAGCTTCTGCAGAGCCAGACGCTCCGGGCTCCACCAGTAGCCGTTGTAGAGCAGCTCGGCATACTTGGGCATGACTGAGTCCTTCAGGTGCGCGGACTCGCGATCCAGGGTCAGGGACTCGATGGCACGGTGGGCCGGCATCATGATGGTGCCGCCCGGGGTTTCGTAACAGCCACGGGACTTCATGCCCACGTAGCGGTTCTCGACGATGTCGAGACGGCCGATGCCGTTGTCGCCACCCAGCTTGTTGAGCTTGGCCAGCACTTCGGCAGGGCTCAGACGCTCGCCGTCGATGGCCACGATATCGCCCTTTTCATAGGTCAGGGTGATATAGGTGGGCTGGTCCGGGGCCGCTTCCGGGCTCACGCTCCAGCGCCACATGTCTTCTTCCGCTTCCCACCAGGGATCTTCCAGGTTGCCGCCCTCGTAGGAGATGTGCAGCAGGTTGGCGTCCATGGAGTACGGGGATTTCTTTTTCTTGGTGGAGAAATCCACCGGGATATTGCGCTCTTCGCAGTACGCCATCAGCTTCTCGCGGGAGTTCAGATCCCACTCCCGCCAGGGAGCGATCACCTGAATGCCCGGGGCCAGGGCGTAGGCACCCAGCTCGAAACGCACCTGGTCGTTGCCCTTGCCGGTGGCGCCGTGGGAAATGGCATCAGCACCGGTTTCTTCGGCAATTTCCACCAAACGCTTGGCAATCAGCGGACGGGCAATGGAGGTGCCCAGCAGATACTCACCTTCATAAATGGTATTGGCGCGGAACATGGGGAATACGTAATCGCGCACGAATTCTTCGCGCAGGTCTTCAATGTAGATTTCCTTCACGCCCATGGCTTCTGCCTTGGCGCGGGCCGGCTCCACTTCTTCGCCCTGACCGATATCGGCGGTAAAGGTCACCACCTCACAGTCATAGGTATCCTGCAGCCATTTGACGATAACCGAGGTATCCAGGCCGCCGGAATAGGCCAGTACCACCTTGTTGATCTTGGACATTGAAAGACTCCGCATGTGAGAGGCCCCGGATCAGGCGCCCCCCGGTGAATCGAGGCCGCGTATTGTACCCGCCCTGCCCGGCTGGCGTCATCTCCGATCCGCTTTCTCGCCTGTTGCCCCTGCAGGCTTTCCCGGTAGCATACCCCCTCTCGCGGCTGCCCAGGGCAGTCAGACGGGATTTGTGTGTCTGATGGAGTGATCATGAATGATCAGCACCCCAGCCTGGCGCTGCGGTTTCGGGGCTTTTTGCCTGTAGTTATCGATGTGGAAACCGGGGGCTTCAATGCCCAGACTGACGCGCTGCTGGAAATTGCCGCCGTCCTGATTGATATGGATGCCCAGGGCTACCTGCGCCCGTCCACCCGCATCCAGTTTCATGTGGACCCCTTCCCGGGGGCCAATATCGAACAGGCGGCACTGGATTTCACCGGCATTGACCCGGACAACCCGTTACGGGGTGCGGTGCCCGAGGAAACCGCCCTGAAAGGGGTATTCGAACCGGTGCGCAAGGCCATCAAGCACCACGGCTGCACCCGTGCGGTGCTGGTGGGCCATAACAGCTTCCTTCGATCAGGGATTCTTGAACTCGGCATCGGAACGCGCCGACATCAAGCGCAACCCCTTCCACCCGTTCTCCAGCTTCGACACCGCTGCCCTCGCCGGACTGGTGTATGGCCAGACCGTGCTGGCCAAGGCCTGCGAGGCCGCCGGCATCCGCTTCAATCAGCGCGAGGCACACTCGGCGCTCTACGATGCCACCCGTACTGCGGAACTGTTCTGCTCCATGGTCAACCGTTTCAAGGACCTGGGCGGCTGGCCCCCCCCGCCGCCGAAGGACATGCCGCCAACGCTGGCGAAGCAGCTGGATTAATGCGGTCTGACGTCGGAGGTCAGAGGTCGGACGACAAAAGCGTCTGACGTCAGACATCCGACGTCAGACACACAAAAAAGGGGCGCCATTTCTGGCGCCCCTTTTCTTTGTGCTGTTTATTACAGCTTGTCTGCGTTACCAGACAGGTACTCGGCCACGCCGTCCGGGGTGTCCTTCATACCGGAATCACCTTTCTGCCAGCCCGCCGGGCACACTTCACCGTGCTCTTCGTGGAACTGCAGGGCGTCAACCAGACGAATCAGCTCGTCCATGTTACGGCCCAGGGGCAGATCGTTAACGATCTGGCTGCGAACCACACCGTTCTGGTCGATCAGGAACACACCGCGGAATGCCATGCCGCCTTCGGACTCGACGTCGTAAGACTGGGCAATGCCGTGGTTCATGTCAGCGGCCAGGGTGTATTTTACCGGGCCGATGCCGCCTTCGTTGACCGGAGTGTTACGCCATGCGTTGTGGGTAAAGTGGCTATCGATGGACACACCGATCACTTCCACGTTGCGCTCTTTGAACGCGTCCATGCGGTGATCCAGAGCGATCAGCTCGGAGGGGCAGACAAAGGTGAAGTCCAGCGGGTAGAAGAACACCAGACCATACTTGCCCTTGATGGCTTCGGACAGGGTGAATTCGTCAACGATGCTGCCATCGCCCAGTACTGCGGGAACCGTAAAATCAGGTGCAGGTTTACCTACCAGAACGCCCATTGTTTCTCTCCATTACGACTAGATTGACTATCCGGCCATTGAGGATGCCGGAACCAACATTGAATCTGAGCAGCGATAATACAACGGCTGCCGCCGCGCTGCATGGCACTATCATGGGGATTATGGCCATGCTTTCAATAGGCAGGCCGGCCAATGTCCGCGAATTCACCCTCAGCCGTTCAAATTATCGCCGGCTACGGGCCCAGATCACGGTTCCGGTGACCGCCAGGATACTCAGCATCAGAGCAGCCAAGTCCATCAGGAGCTGCCCGGCGAAACCCAATACGCGCCCCGCATGCAAATCCAGCAGCAGGCGCTGCCAATTCAGGGAAGGAGGAACACTCTGACTACGGATCTGATCCGCCAGAGCCGACGGCAGCGGGACCAGGGTCGATGGTTGCCATTGCGACTGCGGGTCAACCCGCTCACTGATCAGATGATCCACGTCGAAGCGGACTAGCCCGTCAGGGGTTTTCAGAGCCAACTTTCCGTCTATGGTGCCCAGCTCGCTAAAGGCCGGCACCCCAAAGGCAGAGCCAACACGTTCAATAGCCTGTCCCGCCTCATTCAGCAGCAGCAGCTCGTCACCACAGCCCACGATAATCAGGTCTCGGGGGCTTGTCGCTCCGCGGAATGGTGACTGACAGTAAAAGGCATCACGCTCACCGATGAACAGACGTTCATTGGTCTGGGCATACCACTGACCGTTTATCTGTCGACCCTGCAAATTCACCGGTACCGGCGCTCCGTACCAGCGCGCCAACATGGGTGGGAGGGGTGAGTTGGACCAGCCAAAGGCATCAATGTGATTCAGCAACACACCGGTCACAGAAAGAATCAACACCGGCACGGCCACAAGCAGGCCCAGCCAGCGATGCCAGCGGCGCCACTGTCGAGTGGGTTTGCGAAGGCCCATGGAGTCCCCTGAAAAAACAAACGATGTTAGTCAGGCAGTTGCTGATCCAGCCAGAGCGCCAGTTTTGCCGCCCGCTGCAACGCATTTACTGACAGCGTTGCCCCGGTAATATTGTCGATGGATCGATTCAGCCTGCCATTTTCCAGCTGTGCCTGATCGAATTGACGAGTAAAGAAGGGATGTCTTACTTCCCAGCCCCTGGATTCCCGATAGATCAGCACACGCAGTCCTGCGATTTTACCGGCTTCTACGCTAATACCAAGGGTAATGGGGTGATCCCGACCAATTACGTTCAGCACCCAGGCGGATTTACCCTCCTGGCGCCAGTAACGCTGTCGAAAGCCGGGGTCTTCACCGGACAGTTCCAAAGCCTGCTTACGCTGCTCATCATCCAGCCAGAGCATGGCGGGAGACGGCACCGTTTCAAACTGTTCAGCCATGAAATCCGGAACGGACAGATACACATCTTCCGCAGAGGTATAACCAGACAAACACAGCAGCAGGACGAGCCAAGCCCGTCCTGCTGCGCGTTTCAAGCTCAATAAACGCAAGGTTTAGAAGCTCCAGCCGATGCCCAGGTTGATGCTGTCATCAGCCTTGTCATCTTCGCCGCTGTCTTTGTAGTTAACGTTCTGTACATCAGCTTTAACCACGACTTGCGGAACGATCCAGTAGTTCACACCGAAGGTAGTGATCATCTGCTCGGCGCTTTCATTGCCACCTTCCGCTGCCAGGTTGATGTTTTCGTAACGGCTGAATACACCGACATTATCGTTGAAGCGGTAGGACAGCTCGTACAGCTCGGCTTCCTGGCGGTCTTTGTTGGTACCTTCAAAGCCGTTGAAGTCCCAACGAGCTTTCTGAACTGTAGCGGTAACCCCGGCAATGGAGTAACGGGCATGGGCTTCCACCAGGCGACCGCTCACATCATCAGTGCCGATTATGTCCTGATTCACGTCCTGCTGGTACTGAATGGAAGAGGCCAGATCCAGGCCGGGGATGCCCACATAGCGGATACGACCGGTGGCTGCGCCTTTGTTGGCGTCTGCTTCGGCGACTTTCTGGCGACCGCTGCGAATACGGGTACCACCATCAAAATTCAAACCAGAGTGCAGTGCCACATCATAGGTCAGGCCTGCCCCCAGGTCCTGGCTGAACATGGCACCGGCTTCCCACCAGGTAGCGGGAATCACTTCTTTTTCCAGGGTGTTACGCTCAACGCCGTAGAACGTGTCCGGCTCGTGGGTCTCGTTGATGATGCCCACCGGGACCAGGAACTGACCCATTTTCAGTTTGGTATTGGCAGTGGTGTCGACTTCAATGTAGGCCTGTTCCAGCTCCACTTCACCGGGTTTGCCGTCACCGGACAGGCTGTGCTCCAGCTCCACTTCGGAGAAGAAGCGCACCTTGTCGGTGAAATCATAGCCGACGAACAGTACAAAGCGATGGGCATCAATCTGGTCATTTTCCTGTTTGCCACCGAACTCGGGATCCCGGTTGTAGTGGTTGTAATGGATCTCACCGTAACCACCCAGGCTCACCTTGCCGAACGGATTGGAGGCAGCCCCCTGGTCCTTTTTCAGGGTCTCAACTTCCTGGGCCAGGATATCGATCTGCTTCTGCAGATCCTCAACAGACTGAGCTGCGTGGGCAGCAAAAGGAGACGCCGCGATGGCAGCTGCAATGACAGTGCGCTTGAACATATTTCCACCTTCCCAAAATGTAAGCGATGTAAAGAATGGCGGAAATGTAAACGAAAACGAAACAGGATTGAAACTAATTCTTAATTAGCTTTCTGTAACCACACATAAAAAAACCCGGTTCACCCGGGCTTTTTATGCGTGAACAAGATTCGGAAGAAAAAGAAAAAATCTGCCGGAATCTGACTCAAATCAAGACTGGGACTCATCCGCATCAACTGCGGCCCCTTCCACCAGCTCTTTGAGCTGCCCGGAACGGTACATATCCATAATGATGTCACAGCCACCAACCAGCTCACCACCTACCCACAACTGCGGGTAAGTCGGCCAGTTGGCGTATTCCTTCAGGCTCTGACGGATTTCCGGCGCCTCCAGGATATTCACGTAGGCAAACGGCTTGCCAACAGCGGTCATGGCTTCCACTACCTGGGCGGAAAAACCGCACTGGGGGAATTGCGGGGTGCCCTTCATGTAGAGGATCACCGGGTTCTTTTCGATCTGGTCTTTGATGACCTGGATAACATCCATACTGACTACCTGGCGGTTTGGGGTGTATTAGCTGTGGTTGGCCACTATTCTACCACTGATGGCCCTGCCCCTCCCAGATGGGGCCGGAACAATGCGGCTTCAAGGGTATTCCATAGCAAAAAGGGGGCCGAAGCCCCCTTTTCATCATGTTGCCACAGCCGAATGCTTTAGAAGCGCACTTTCATACCCAGGTAGCCGGTACGCGGCTTGTTGGGACGGGCACCAGCGGGATCACGGGAGACGATTTCCTGATCGTCAAACACGTTATCCACCTTGGCATACACTTCCATATCGCTGTTTACGTGGTAAGTGGCCACTACATCCGCAATCACATAATCACTGGTGCGCTTGAACGTAGTTACCTGACCAGGACGATCACAGCTATTGTCGATGCACATACCCTCGGTGTGGCTGACGGACATCAGCGCAGACCAGGCCGCCGGCTTTTCCAGGCCGAAGGTCAGGCTGGCCAGATGCTCAGGCAGGTAAGGCAGTACATCGCCATCCAGCACGGACAGGTCATCCGCATCCTTGGTGATTTCGCCATCGGTGTAGGTATAGGTCAGTCGCACAGGTGCTTGCAAACCGCTGTCACCTCTCCAGACCACGCTGTTCAGGCCCACTTCCAGACCAAGCACTTCGGATTCACCAAAGCTCTGGGTGCCGGAGTCGTTACCATTCGGGCATGGGTTTGCGATGGAGCAGTTCTGGATGGTGTTTTCATAATCGCTGTAGAACGCGATCACATCGGCACTGAAGTTTTCCTGCCAGTAACGGAAACCGGTTTCGTAGTTAACGCTTTTTTCTGCATCGGTGCCTTTCTGGGAAGAGGCGCCTGCCGGCGCAAAGCCCTGATGCACACCGGCCAGGACAGACCAATTGTCATTAAGCAGCCAGGTAGCGCCGAGGCCAGCCATCAGTTCTTCGTTACGGTTTTCGGTGCGGGCACTGACAGTGTTGCGAGCCGGATCACCCCAGCGCTTGCTCTTGCTTTCCACATTCTCGTAACGCAGGGAGCCGGTGACAATAAAATCACCTACATAAGCATGGTCGATGATCCAGGCAGACATTGCATCGGCATTTTCCAGACGGTTATCACCGCCGGTGGGCAAAGTGGACGTCTGATACACCAGGCTGCCATTGGTCTGATCAAAGGTATCAGTGGGCTGGTAGCGATCCACTTCATCCTGGTGGTAACGGGCCCCGATAATCAGATCATTGTCCACAGAACCGGTCTGGAAACGGTGGTTCAGTTCGGTCTGCACGCCCTCAGAAACGTACTCACGATTATTGTTCTTGAACACCAGATCCGTGGCATCAGCGGTACCACGCAGAACAGCCTGTTTGGCACCACCATTCGCGTTGGCATCCGCCACAAAACCGCCAATGCCCTGGCCACCGATACTGGCCAGCTTGTACCAATTACGGTTGAACTCGTTGCGGTACACCACAGAGTTCAACTGGGTGCTCTCGTCAAACACCAAGGTATGACGCAGAGACACCGCATCGCGATCATTATCCATCTGATCAATGTCACTCATGCCGTAACGACGGTTGGCATCACGCTCAAAATCCCGGTCGGTCAAGCCCAGGTAGGTTTCGTCGGACACTTCAGTGGAGTGTTCCAGCTTCAATTCGACCGCCTGCTGGATATCAGCGGTTTCCGGCGCCTGCCAGCGCAGCTTGGCGACATAGTCACGCTTATCAAAACCCGCGTCGCGGTTGGAACGATCGATGTCCTTGAACCCCTGAGTGCGTTGCTGGTGCGCTTCCAGCATGAAGCCGAACTGGCCTTCGGTAGCACCGTAGTAGGCGTGAGCCCGCTGGGCGCCGTCTTCACCGCCTTCCACGTTGACCATGCCGGAAGCACGGGCAGGAATCGGGGTGGACAGGAAGTTAATCGCACCGCCCACGGTAAAGGGGCCATAACGCAGGGTATCCGGGCCTTTCAGCACTTCAACACCGTAGAAACGACCAGCGCTGGGGAAGTAATAGGCAGCCGGGGCAGCATAGGGAGCCGGGGCAATCAGCACCCCGTCTTCCATCAGAGAAACCTTGCTGGAGCGGTCACGACCGGAACCACGGATACCGATATTCGGGCGCAGACCATAACCTTCCTCTTCCTGGAAATAAACGCCGGGCACGTCGCGCAGCATGCGGTGCACATCGGTGTTTTCTTTTTCTTCCAGGTCTTCGTTGGTGAGCACATGGGCAGAGCCACTAACACTAAAGGTATTCTGGCGATCCCCCAGGATCTGCACCGGTTTCAGTTCATTGGCTTGGTCAGCAAAAGCCGGAGCAGCTCCAGTGGCCATAGCAGAGGCGATGGCACAGCAGAGCAAGCGACGCTGTATATGCATGATTTTTTCCTTCCCAACACAATTGCAAAAACTGTAAAGAGCGTATGCGCAGGGAAGATACAGTGAAAAAGAATCAATATCAATTCGTTATCATTATCATTTACTCTTCGTATCACAATAACCACCTCCCCCCGGGGAGGCCACGAGCAAACGATCACCAGCGCGTGCAGTAAAGCTGGTTTTCGGCGGCACCAACCTGCCATTGTGGCGATTTTCCCCCACCGCACCGCTCTCCCCACCAGCCAACCCCCACGGGGCATGGCGACGACGCTCGGTAAGCAGAGTTACCTGGGCATCGCCCAGAAACTCCAGCTCACGGACCAGGCCATCGCCGCCCACAAACTGGCCGGCGCCACCGCTGCCCCGGCGCACCTGGTAACGGTGTACCCGCAGTGGATAGTGGGATTCCAGGCTTTCGATGGGGGTATTGAGGGTATTGGTCATATGGCTGTGTACCGCCGACAGCCCGGGGCCGCGAGCGTGGGCACCAGTGCCGCCAGCCATGGTTTCGTAATAATCCCAGCCATCGTCACCCGCTGCGCCCATGGCCACATTATTCATCGTCCCCTGGCTGGCTGCGGGGATCGCCTGCGGCGCCGCCTGGGCCAGCGCCCCCAGCACCACATCCACCACCCGCGAGCTGGTTTCCACATTGCCGGCAGCCACCGCCGCCGGGCGACGGGCATTGAGGAGGGATCCGGGAGGAGCAGACAGGCTGATGGGACGAAACAGCCCATCACAGGCAGGCACGTCATCATCCATCAGGCAACGAAAACAGTAATAGGCGGCCGCAGCCGCCACGGACAGGGGGCAATTGATATTACCCGCTACCTGGTCGGCAGTACCGGCGAAATCCAGCGAGGCCTGCTCTCCCGCAATGGTCAGGGTAACGGCAATGAGGATGTCCTGCTGCCCCTGGCCGTCGTCATCCATGTAATCCTGGAAGCGGTAGCAGCCGTCCGGCAGAGCGGCAATGCGGGCCCGGGCGCGCTTTTCGCCATAGGCATTGAGGGCATCGAAGGCGGCGACCAGATCCGCTTGCTGGTCCGCCAGCTCCGCCAGACGCCGGGCACCAGCCTCACAGGCACTGGCCTGGGCGACAAAATCGGCGAAGCGCCGGCTCTCCACTGGCAGCGCCCCGCTCTCATCCAGCCCGGCCAGCTGTCGGCACAAGGGCACCTGCCACTGCCCTGCCCGTTTCAGCCAACTGGGGGCAATGACGATCCCTTCCTGGTCCAGACGGGTGGACACCGGCATGGAGCCCGGGCTGTGGGCGCCAATATTGGCGTGGTGGGCCCGGGTCACGGCAAAGCCGATCAGGCTCGACGCCTGGAACACCGGCGCGACCACGGTCACATCCGGTAGATGCGTACCGCCCAGATACGGATCATTGACCACCAGCAGGTCACCGGGCTTCCAGTCCCTGCCGCTGACCAGATCTGCCATGGCATAGGCCATGGACCCCAGATGCACAGGGATATGAGCCGCCTGGGCACAGAGCCTGCCCTGCGCATCGAAAATGGCACAGGAGAAATCCAGGCGATCCTTGATATTGGGAGACAGGGCGCTGAGCCGCAGCACCGCCCCCATCTCATCACAGACCCCTGACAGACGATTAGCAAAAATACTGAGCTGGACAGGATTCATAAAGGCAATTAACAGTTAATAGTGAATAGTGAAGGAGCCCCTGAATAACTCCTTGCATGCTCAGGCTTTCAGGCTGGCTCACAATCTAGGCGCACTTTTGAAGGCATGCTGGTTGCCTGTCGAGAAAGTGCAACAACGAGTGTGGGCCAGCCTGGAAGCCCCGGAGGGCGAGGCCTGAAGGGCACATCTGCTGCGCTTTGTCGCTAGGAAAGGGAACCACCCTGTCCGTCGCGACAAAACACAACAGCTGCACCCTTCAGGCCACGCTGAGTACGCAAGGAGTTATTCAGGGGCTCCTTGATAGCTAAAAACGGGGCAACAGCCTACCGCTGTTCACTATTCACTGTTAACTATTCACTGAATTGTGCGCTATTATCGACGGTTCCGGCAGCCTTCGGCTGCCGTTTTTTATTTGGGACGCGTACAGACGGTGCTGTGATCAACGGTCCGGTGCCCGTTATCAATTCTCCATTATCAATTATCAATTGCCTGTTATGTCGCAATATCTGATTCCCACCTATGCACGGCAGCCGCTGGCGTTTGTGCGCGGTGAAGGGGTATGGCTCTTTGATGAAGCCGGCCACAAATATATGGATGCCATCTCCGGTATCGGGGTCTGCAACCTGGGTCATTGCCACCCGGCGGTGACCCGCACCCTGGCGGATCAGGCCGGGCAGCTGATGCATACCTCCAATCTTTACCGCATCCCGGCTCAGGAGGCTCTGGCCCAGCGTCTGTGCGAGTTGAGCGGCATGCAGAGCGTGTTCTTCTCGAATTCCGGCGCTGAAGCCAATGAAGCGGCCATCAAGATTGCCCGCCTGTTCGGCCAGCGCAAGGGCGTCAGCCGCCCAACCGTAGTGGTGATGGAAGGCAGCTTCCATGGTCGTACCATGGCCACCCTGTCCGCCACGGCAAACGCCAAGGTGCAGGAAGGCTTTGCCCCGTTACTCGACGGCTTTGTGCGGGTACCCTTTAACGATCTGGATGCCGTACGCGCCCTGGCCGACAACCCGGATGTGGTCGCCGTGCTGGTGGAACCGATACAGGGCGAAGGCGGGATCAATATCCCCGCCAGCGATTACCTGCCCGGCCTTCGGACCCTGTGTGATGAACAGAACTGGCTGCTGATGCTGGACGAGATCCAGTCCGGCAATGGCCGGACCGGCGATTACTTCGCCTGTCTGGGTGACCAGGTCACCCCGGACGTACTGACCACCGCCAAGGGCCTGGGTAACGGCTTCCCCATCGGCGCCTGCCTGGTGGCCGGCAAGGCCGATGGCGTGTTCGGCCCGGGCAACCACGGCAGCACCTATGGCGGCAACCCGCTGGGCTGCGCCACTGCCCTGACCGTGGTCAACACCCTCACCGATGACGTGGTGGATGGAGTGGCCGACAAGGGCGCCTGGCTGAAAGACGCCTTCGCCCGAGCCTTGACCGACCTGCCCATGGTCACCGAAATCCGTCAGCGCGGCCTGATGCTGGGCATCCAGCTGGATCGCCCCTGCGCCGAACTGGTCAACCGGGCCCGGGATGCGGGCCTGCTGATCAATGTCACCGCTGGCTCCGTGGTCCGTCTACTGCCACCACTGGTCATCAGCCAGACAGAAATGCAGCACCTGGTAGATACCCTCTCCCAGGTCATCCATGACTTCGCCAACGAACAGGAGGTCGCATGACCCGCCACTTCCTGACGCTCACCGATCTGAGCCGGGACGAGCTGGGCTACCTGATCCAGCGCGCTATTGAACTGAAAACCATGCTGCGTAATGGCCAGAGCCACACGCCTCTGCAGGGCAAGACCCTGGGCATGATCTTCGAGAAATCCTCCACCCGCACCCGGGTGTCCTTTGAAGTGGCGATGACCCACTTCGGCGGCTCCAGCATCTTCCTGTCGCCACGGGACACCCAGCTCGGTCGTGGTGAGCCCATCGAGGACTCCGCCCGCGTGCTGTCACGTATGGTAGACGCGGTAATGATCCGCACCTTCGATCACGCCACCGTGGAAACTTTTGCCGAGCATTCGGCGGTGCCGGTGATCAATGCACTCACCGACGATTTCCACCCCTGCCAACTGCTGGCCGACATGCAGACCTTTGTGGAGCATCGCGGCAGTATTCAGGGCAAGAAAGTGGTCTGGGTTGGCGATGGCAACAACATGTGTGCCAGCTATATCAACGCCGCCAATCAGTTTGACTTCGAGCTGGTGATCAGCAGCCCCTCTGGCTTCGAGCCGGATGGCGAATTGCTCAGCCGTTACCCGGAACGGGTGCGCCTGGAAGCGGACGTGAGCGAAGCGGTGAAGGATGCGCACCTGGTGGTCACCGACGTGTGGGCCTCCATGGGCCAGGAAGACGAACAGCAGGACCGGCTCAATGCCTTTGAAGGTTATCAGGTCACCCCGGAACTGATGGACCGTGCCGACCCGGATGCCCTTTTCATGCACTGTCTGCCCGCCCACCGTGGCGAGGAAGTCAGCCATGAGATGATGGACGACCCCCGCTCAGTGGTGTGGGATGAAGCGGAAAACCGCCTGCATGCCCAGAAAGCGTTGCTGGAGTTTCTGCTGACCGGGCAACATTGAGTTTCACGTTGAAAGTTGCAAGGCGCGGAACAGAGAGGAGCCAGACCTGCACCGCCGCCACCGCATCCAACCGCCGGGGAGCCGATGAAAGAATCATTACTCCAACTTGAAAACCTGACCTGCGGCTACCACCAGCAGGCCGTGGTAAAGGATCTGAGCCTGGAGCTGGCAGCCGGTGAAATTGCCTGCCTGCTGGGCCCTAGCGGCTGCGGCAAAACCACCACCCTGCGCGCCATTGCCGGGCTGGAACCCATCACCGGCGGCAGCATCCATATCCAGGGCCGTCAGGTCTCCAGCCGCAGCCGCCAGCTGCCCCCGGAAAAACGCGGCCTGGGCATGGTATTCCAGGAGCATGCCCTTTTTCCCCATCTGACCGTGGCCGACAACGTGGCCTTCGGATTACGCAAACAACCCCGCGAGCAACAACGTCTGCGCGTCAGCGAATGCCTGGACCGGGTCCGCCTGGCCGGCATGGAAGACCGCTATCCCCATGAGCTGTCCGGGGGCCAGCAACAGCGGGTCGCACTGGCGCGGGCACTGGCACCCCGCCCCGCCTTGCTCTTGCTGGATGAACCTTTTGCCAGTCTGGACCTGGACTTGCGCCGTGCCCTGGCCCGGGAGCTGGGCGATATTCTCCGCCAGGAAAGCGTCACTGCCCTGCTGGTTACCCACGATCAGGAAGAAGCCTTTGCGCTTGCGGATCGGGTGGGCGTGATGCACCAGGGCCAGCTGGAACAATGGGACACGCCGTACAACATCTACCACGCCCCCGCCAACCGCTTCGTGGCTGAGTTCGCCGGGTATGGCTCCTTTCTACGTGGGGAAGTGATGGATGAAAACACGGTCAGAACCAGCCTTGGCGAACTCACCGGGCGCAGCAATACGGCCCTGACCCCCGGCAGCAACGTCGATGTCCTGTTACGGCCAGAGGATGTGATCGCCGACGAGCGCGCGCATCTGGCCCTGCCCGTCACCCGCCGCCAGTTCACCGGCGCAACTATCCTCTACCACCTGCGCGTCGGCGCCGCCGAAACCCTGCTCTGTCAGACCGACAGCCACACCAATGTGGTGGAAGGCGATGCGCTGCATGTGCGTTTGGGGACCAAGCATTTGGTGGCGTTCACGGTCAGTGAACAGTGAACAGCGCGCGAGAAAGACGACCGCGATATTAAAACGCATGAGGCCGCGCCCGGGTTTTGGGCGCGGCCTCATGCGTTTCAACACAAAACAAAAGCCAGGCGCGAAAACTATTAACTATTCACTATTAACTATTCACTGCCTTCTCACGCCACCCTGCTCTGATTCCGGCCCCCGGACTTGGCCTTGTACAATCCCTGGTCTGCCCGATTGATCAGCTCGTCGATGGTTTCGTCTTCCTGGCAGGCGGCAACGCCCACGGACAGGCTGACAGAGTTGGGACCACCTTCTTGCATAAAGCTTTCCTCACGCCAGCGCTCGCGCAAACGCTCCGCCACACGCAGGGCGCCGCTCTCGTCACTCTGCGGCAGAATCAGCAGGAATTCCTCGCCCCCGAGACGGCCAAAATAGTCCCCATCCCGCATGCCCGCCAGAGCCAGCGCGGAGAAACGACGTAACACCCGGTCTCCCCAGTCGTGACCATGGCGGTCGTTGATCTGCTTGAAATGGTCCAGATCCACATAACAGATGGCGAAGGGTAATCCTTTGCGGGCGAACAACGCTCGCTGACGCTCCAGAATCTCCAGCAGATGGCGACGATTGAACAGGCCGGTAAGGTCATCACGGATGGCCATTTCACGGACCTGTTCCACCGCCCGGGCCAGTTGATGATTCTTGTCGGCCAGCGCATCACGCAGACGGTTGATTCCGCCCCCGGTAATCGCAAAGCTTACCGAGATCATGGAAAACACCAGCCACTGCAATGCCTCCACAGACAGGCTCAGTTGCACCCAGCGGTCGTTCATGGCCAGCCACAGCATCACCGCATAGGCAGCACTGGCCAGCACCGCCACCCCGATCATTACCTTGCCGGAAAGCCGGAAAGAGGCCAGCAGCAGGCCGGCGAAGAACAGGGTAACCACGCTGAGACGGAACTCGTCCACGTAGTAACCGGACACCATGAACACCACCATGAAATGCAGCACCATGGGCAAGGACAGGCTCGGCTCGCCAAGGCGCAGGGTCCAGCCGGTAGCAAGCAGCAACTGATAAGCAAACAGAGAGGCCCAGACCACGAACAGCATCATCAGACCCTGTTCCAGCTCTACATCGAAATAGCCGAACTGGAAATACACCACGCACAGCAGCGTATGCATAGCCATGATGGCGATGGCCGATCGGCTATGGCGCTTGAGCAGACGCTTCTCGCTGAGTGTCAGCTTTTCCGCCTGCCGCAGATCCTGATTCATGCCCCCTGCTCCACCACCAGTTTATCGCGCCCGGATTCCTTGGCCTGATAGAGCGCCCGATCCGCACGCAGGATCACCTGATCCGGCGTTTCCTCGCTATGGTACATGGCCAGTCCCGCCGACACCGTGACACTGAGCCCCGGTGCCTCCTTGAAACGCTGGCTGCGCATACCCAGCAAGATGCCCTCAGCCAGATTACTGGCCTCTTCCGGATCACTGACCGGCAGCACCAGCATGAATTCTTCGCCCCCCAGCCGGGCGGCAAAATCCTGGCCGCTCAGGTGACGGCGGGACACCTCGGCAAAGCGCTCCAGCACCAGGTCCCCGACCCGGTGACCATATTGATCATTAATGCGTTTGAAATGGTCCAGGTCCAGATACACCACACCCAGCTGGTAGGCACCCCGGGCCGCCTGTCCACAGGCCTTGGCCAGCAACTCCATGGCGTGGCGACGGCGATAGAAGCCGGTCATCTCGTCTTTCACTGCCATGTCGTGGATGCGTTCGACAATGTCTGCCAATTGCAGATTACGCCGACTCAACTGGGAACGAATAGTGGAGATTTCCGAGGCCAGCAGAATCACCGCCAGCACCATTACCGAAAACAGCCCCCATTGAATCCATTCACCGCGCAGATCCACCACCTCCGGCCAGTACCCTGAGACCACCCCGAGAATGACGGCGTAACCGAGTACACAATAACCGGCCAGCCAGGCAAATTGCCGGAATGACGCCTGCAACACCCCCATCTGGACAATGGCAAAGAAAATCATCATTACACACAGACGCACCTGATCCACCACCAGGGCCGTCAGCAGGATACCCGTGGTGGACCAGACCATTAGCGGCATGATCATGGAGGGTTCGGAAAGTCGGCGGTTTAACCCCAGCAGCATGAACAGGACAAAGCCCAGATGCCCCACCCAGATCGCACCAAACAGGGCATAGAACAAGGAGGAACCGCCGCGGAAGAAATCCAGCTGCAGGGCGATCCAGCAAAGCAGAGTATGAGCACTCCCCCCGGCCAGAATGGCAAACAGCACCCGGCGTAGTCGCTGCGACTGCAAGGCTGCCGGGTTAAGCGTTAACGATTGATCCATGCCGGATTCCCGATCCGGTGCAGCCATCCCCACTAGCAGCCGCACCCACTGGTAGCAATTTAGTATTATTGTTGACTAGACTCTAACCATAAATGTCTACCGCGTCACAGTTTTCATCCCTGAAACCCGACCGTCCATCGCCATGCCAATGAAAAAAGTAGCACAAAAGTCCTAGGTTTTTCGGGCACTTAGCCCAGCATCTCACTCACCAGCCGGGCTCTGGCAGACACGGGCCACCGCCTCCCGCCATCCCTGATAACGGCGTTGGCGCTCCCCTTCTTCCAGTAACGGCGAAAATTCCCGCTCGCAGCGCCACTGCTCGGCCACCGCATCCAGGGAATCGTACAGACCCACCCCCAGCCCCGCCAGATAGGCGGCACCCAGGGCGGTGGTCTCGGTGACCATGGGTCGGTCCACGCACACACCCAGCACATCCGCCAAGGTCTGGCTGAGCCAGTTATTGACCACCATGCCGCCATCCACTCGCAAGGTGGTAGGCCGGGTACCGCAGTCCGCCGCCATGGCATCCAGCAGATCCCGGGACTGGTAGCACACCGCTTCCAGTCCCGCCGTCACCACCTCGGCAATGCCGGTGTCGCGGGTCAGCCCGAGTAGAGCGCCACGGGCATGGGGATCCCACCAGGGGGCACCCAGGCCAGTGAAAGCCGGCACCAGATAAACGCCACCGGCGGAGCCGGCACGACGTGCCAGCGCTTCGGTTTCGCTGGCATCGCGGATCAGATTCAGCCCGTCGCGCAGCCACTGGATGGCCGCACCGGCCACAAAGATGGAGCCCTCCAGGGCATAGGTGGTTTTGCCATTGAGCCGGTAGCCCACGGTGGTGAGCAGACGGTTATGGGATTCCACCGCCTCGCCGGTGTTCATCACCATGAAACAGCCTGTGCCATAGGTGCTCTTCACCATGCCCGGTTGAAAACAGGCCTGTCCCACCAACGCCGCCTGCTGATCGCCGGCGATACCGGCCACCGGCACCGCAGCACCCAGCGACTCCGGGCAGGTAGAGCCAAATTCCCCGGCGCTGTCGCGAACCTCCGGCAACACCGCAGCGGGAATATCGAACAATTCCAGCAGCGCCGGATCCCAGGCCTGTTCGTGGATATTGAACAGCAGGGTGCGCGAGGCATTGGTGGCATCGGTGGCGTGCACCTTGCCGCGGGTCAGCTGCCAGAGCAGCCAGCAATCAATGGTGCCGAATGCCAGTTCACCGGCCTCGGCCCGCTGCCGGGCACCGGGCACATTGTCCAGCAACCAGGCCAGCTTGGTGGCGGAAAAATACGGATCCAGCAACAGGCCGGTCTTACTGCGCACCATGTCCTCGTGGCCGCCATCACGCAGGCTCTGGCAGAGCCCGGCAGTTCGTCGGTCCTGCCAGACGATGGCTTTGGCCAATGGGTCACCGGTCTTGCGATCCCACAACACCGTGGTTTCCCGCTGGTTGGTGATGCCGATGGCCGCCAGCTGCCGGGCTTCCAAATGGGCATTGCGCAGGGCCTGCTGACACAGGGCCAGGGTATCGTTCCAGATCTCCATGGCATCGTGCTCCACCCAGCCGTCCTGGGGGAAATGCTGGCGGAATTCTTTCTGCGCCTGCCCACAGGCACGGCCACTGGCGTCAAACACAATGGCGCGGGAGCTGGTGGTGCCCTGGTCGATGGAGAGGATGTAAGACATGGCTCGGCTAACCCTGTTATCAGTATTGGTGGCTGGCTCAGACAGACGCCCCGGGGATGCGTCGGGAAACGTATTTTACATGAAGGCCCGATGACAGATTGAACGATATCGGACAACCGAATAGACCTTATCGGCTATATATCGCCAGACGCCGGATGCCTGGCGCTTGACGCATAGCTCGTGGACTGCTGCCCGGATAGATTAAGGTTTTAATGTCGTCCGGCATCAGGCGTCTGGCGCCCGGCGTACTATCCATTCACCCGCCCCAGCACATGCTGGCCTTGCTGGCTGCGCGGCAGGATGACGGTGAATCGGGCGCCGCCCATGGGGCTTTCGTCCACGCGAATATCACCACCATGCCAGTCCACGATCCGCTTGACGATGGACAGACCCAAACCATAGCCCCCGCTGGCGCGGTGGCGGCTCTTGTCCAGCCGGGCAAAGGGTTTGAACACCCGCTCGCGCTCGTGCTCGGGAATCCCCGGGCCATTGTCATCCACATGGATAACCACCTGGTCTTCATCCCCATCAACCACCATGACGATCTGTGAACCCGCATAGCGCAGGGCATTGGTGACCAGGTTCTGCAGCACCCGGTGCAGGTAGCGTTCTTCCGCTTCCACTTCCAGGGTGGGCTGATCACACTCCACGGTAATAACGGTATCGCCGCAAATGGTTTCCAGCTCGTCGCGCAGCTGCTCGCAGAGCTCCCCCAGCAGTACCGGCTTGAATTCGATATTGGGGGTCCCCTGCTCCAGGCGGGCATAGGTGAGAATTTCGTCGATCAACTGGTCCAGCTGCTCGATGTCATGATCCAGGGCGTTGAGTTTTTCCCGGCGCAATTCCGCCGACTCGATATCCGCCAGCATCTCCAGCCCGAAACGCAGCCGCGCCACCGGAGTACGCAGTTCATGGCTAACCGCCCGGGTCATTTCCCGCTGGGACTCGATCAGGCGGCGGATGTGGGCGGTCATGCCGTTAAAGGTGGCGGCCACCTGGCCGATGGCATCATTACCCTCGATATTGGCATAGGCCCCCAGGTCACCACTGCCCAGCTGGCTCACCGCCTGGTCAAGCTGCTTGAGGCGCCGTTGCAGCGGGCTTACCTGCAGGTAGGTGGCGAGTGCTACGGCCAGCAGGCTGAGGGCACCGGCCACCAGCAGCAATTCCATGGGAAACTGGTCAAACAGACTAAGGGGACCGATCACCAGCAGTTTGCCGGTCTGCGCCACCGGGGCATAAATGCGGATGCTGGAGTCGCTACGGGTACTGTCATCCAGACCGATAACCACTTCGCGACGGTTGAGGCGTTGTTCCTGCTCCGGGTCCAGGGGCACATCATCCCGGGACACCAGGCTGAGGGGGAAACCGAAATGCTGCTGTAGCCGAGCCAGGGCCTGGCCCCATTCGTCTTCGGGAAAGTGGGAAAGATGGTTGAGCACCAGCACGGCGGTGGCCCGGGCTTGCTGCTCGGACACCTTGGTCATGCGGGTGGTGATGTACTCGGACTCACCGGGCAACTGAAAAAGGATATCGGCGTAGCCCTTTTCATCATTGAGGCGCATGACCACCAGGCCGTCTTCCAGGTGCAGCTTTTCCCGGTAGCCAAGCTCCAGCTCCCCGGCAGACTGCAACTGGATGTCCGCACTGAACAGCTTGCTGAGTACCTGGCTCCAGCGGTCACGCTCACCGGGTTCATAGCGCTGGTAACCTTCCGCCATCAGGTAGAAGGTACCCCGCGCCATTTCCTCCCGGTAGATATCCGAGCGGTAGCTGTTAACCAGCTGTACGGCGGCGTAGGTGATGGCGCCGATAAAGCACAGCGCCAGCAGCAAACCCCCGTAAAGCCTCAGGAAGATACTATTCAAGCGTCACCCAGCGTCACGCCACGGCACAGAAACGCTCAGGCCGCGCCGATTTCCTTGACGAACAGATAGCCCTTGGAGCGCACGGTCTTGATGCGCTTGGGGTTTTCCGGATCGTCCCCTACCTTGGGGCGAATACGGGAAATGCGCACATCAATGGAGCGATCCTGGCCGTCATACTGAATGCCACGCAGCTTCTCGAAGATGGTTTCCCGGGACAGCACCGTGCCCGCATTGGACGCCAGCAACCAGAGCAGGTCGTATTCAGCACTGGTCAGATCCACCGATTCCCCGGCCAGGGTCACTTCCCGGGCAGAGTTGTCGATTACCAGGGCGCCGAATTCCAGCCGCGCCGGTGAGCTGTCCCGTTCGCTGTCGGTTTCCACCCGGCGCAGCAGGGCGCGGATACGTGCCAGCAAGACCCTGGGTTTCACCGGTTTGGCCACATAATCATCGGCCCCCATCTCCAGGCCCAGTACCTGATCCATATCATCGGTGCGGGCGGTGAGCATGAGAATGGGATTCTTGTAGGCGCTGCGAACCTCACGGCAGACGGTCAGACCGTCGGCTCCGGGCAACATCAGATCCAGTACCACCAGATCCGGTTGCTCGGCACGAATGCGACGAATGGCTTCTTCGCCATCACTGACCACCGTCACATTGAGACCATTGGTTTGCAGATATTCACAGGTAAGATCGGCAAGTCTTTCGTCGTCTTCCACGATCATGATTGCTGGCGGGTTATCCTGCACCGTTGTCATCCCGTCCTTATCCTTTTTCACTTCGTATCATTATTGTCGTCGTACACAGTGCACAAGGCGGCAAACTGTAACAAACGTATCCCTATCAGGTGTTTATACGCATAGACACTGTCCACGGCAACCTCGCTGATACCAAAGGCACACTGAAGCCGCTTCACGGTGCATTTTTTACAGTTGACAAACACAATATCTAGTACTGCCCCGCCCCGGAAAAGCGCAACCAAAATGCACTCACAATGGTCCACAACTTATCCACAAAATTTCCCCAGGCGAAGTGCTTGCAAATCCACTGACGCAACTATAACTTGTACTGAAGTCGGGCAGCGACCCCAACATATTGGGTTTTTGTAAAATCGCTGCCACCCCAGGATAACACCATCCAGCGTATCGAAAAATACAGCCACATCAGCCATTTAGGGCTTTTCGGGCTACCAGGGGCAAGAACAACGTCATGGACAAGACACAAGATATAGTGGTCCGCATCCAAATCAGACCACCAGGCACCATCCAACACAGATTTTACTGCGCCATGGCCTGACGGCTGTGGCGTTTTGCGTGGTGTGCCATACGCGGCATCAGACCACGCCGGCACCACCACACAAACCCGACAACAGACAGAACAGCACAAACAACGGAGAGCGCACCATGCAGACGGATATGAGCCAAAACCCCAACCACACCGGCTCCCCCGCAGGCGACGACAGTGGCCAGGACCAGTCCATTGCCAGCACCGCCCCGGGCCAGCTTCGCGTTATCAAGCGCAACGGCAAAGTGGTCGGCTACGATGACGACAAGATCACCGTGGCCATCAGCAAGGCGTTTCTGGCGGTAGAGGGCGGCACCGCTGCCGCCTCTTCCCGTATCCATGAAACCGTGGCGCGCCTCACCGAGCAGGTCAGCGCCACCTTCAAGCGTCGCATGCCCTCCGGTGGCACCATCCATATCGAAGAGATTCAGGATCAGGTAGAGCTGGCGCTGATGCGTAATGGCGAGCAGAAAGTGGCCCGTGACTACGTGCTGTACCGTGAACGCCAGGCCGCCAAGCGTGCCGAACAGAACCACGACCTGCCCGAGCCTACCCACCAGGTGGACATGACCGTCACCATGGAAGACGGCAGCACGGCGCCGCTGGACATGGCGCGCCTGGAACACCTGATCCGCTCTGCCTGCTCCGGCCTGGAAGATGTGAGCGCCGACAGGATCATCACCGAAACCGTGAAGAACCTGTACGACGGCGTCTCCATCCATGACGTGAACACCTCCATGGTGATCACCGCCCGCACCATGATCGAAGTGGAGCCCAACTACTCCCAGGTCACCGCCCGTCTGCTGATGGACAAGATCCGCGCCGAAGCCCTGCAGTACCTGGGCGTGGCCGAGCGTGCCAGCCACGAAGAAATGAACGCACTGTACAGCGACGCCCTGAAAGCCTACATCGGCAAGGGTATCGAGCTGGAACTGCTGTCACCGCAACTGGCCGAGTACGATCTGGACAAGCTGGGCGCCGCCATCAATGGCGATCGCGACCTGCAGTTCTCCTACCTGGGCCTGCAGACCCTGTACGACCGCTACTTCATCCATCACAACGACACCCGCATCGAGCTGCCGCAGTGCTTCTTCATGCGTGTGGCCATGGGCCTGGCCGCGGAAGAAGACAACCGCGAAGCCCGTGCCATCGAGTTCTACAACCTGCTGTCCAGCTTCGACTACATGAGCTCCACGCCGACCCTGTTCAACGCCGGCACCCTGCGCCCGCAGCTGTCCAGCTGCTACCTGACTACCGTGCCCGATGACCTGCACGGCATTTACGGTGCCATTCAGGACAACGCCATGCTGTCCAAGTTTGCCGGCGGCCTGGGTAACGACTGGACCCCAGTACGTGCCCTGGGCGCCTACATCAAGGGCACCAACGGCCGCTCCCAGGGTGTGGTGCCGTTCCTGAAAGTGGTCAACGATACCGCCGTGGCAGTGAACCAGGGCGGCAAGCGCAAGGGCGCTGTCTGTGCCTACCTGGAAACCTGGCACCTGGACATCGAGGAATTCCTGGAGCTGCGCAAGAACACCGGTGACGACCGTCGTCGTACCCACGACATGAACAGCGCCAACTGGATTCCCGACCTGTTCATGAAGCGTGTCATCAACGAGGAAGACTGGACCCTGTTCAGCCCCAACGACGCCCCGGACCTGCACGACCTGTACGGCGAAGCCTTCGAGAAGGCCTACCTGGCCTATGAAGAGAAAACCCGTAACGGGGAAATGAAGCTGTTCAAGCGTGTTCCCGCCATCAACCTGTGGCGCAAGATGCTGTCCATGTTGTTCGAAACAGGCCACCCCTGGTTCACCTTCAAGGATCCGTGCAACCTGCGCAGCCCGCAGCAGCACGTGGGTGTGGTGCACTCCTCCAACCTGTGCACCGAGATCACCCTGAACACCAACAAGGAAGAAATCGCCGTGTGTAACCTGGGTTCCGTGAACCTGGCCCAGCACGTGGACGAAAACGGTCTCGACACCGACAAGCTGCAGCGCACCATCAACACCGCCGTGCGCATGCTCGATAACGTGATCGACATCAACTACTACAGCGTGCCCCAGGCCGAGCGTTCCAACATGAAGCACCGGCCCGTGGGTCTGGGCATCATGGGCTTCCAGGATGCACTGTATAAGCAAGGCATCAGCTATGCCTCCGAAGGCGCGGTGCAGTTTGCCGACAATTCCATGGAAGCGGTGAGCTACTACGCCATCCAGGCCTCCGCCAAGCTGGCCGAAGAGCGCGGCGCCTACCAGACCTTCGAAGGGTCCCTGTGGAGCCAGGGCGTACTGCCCATCGACTCCATCGACATCCTGGTGAAGCAGCGTGGCGAAGAGTACTGCAAGGTGGATCGCAGCCAGACCCTGGACTGGGACAGCGTGCGCGCCATGGCCAAGAAAGGCATGCGTAACTCCAACGTGATGGCGATTGCACCCACCGCCACCATCGCCAACATCACCGGGGTTTCACAGTCCATTGAGCCGACTTACCAGAACCTGTACGTGAAATCGAACCTGTCCGGCGAATTCACCGTGGTGAACCCCTACCTGGTACACGCCCTGAAAGAGCGCGGCCTGTGGGACAACGTGATGGTCAACGACCTGAAGTACTACGACGGTTCCGTGCAGCCCATCGAGCGCATGCCGGCGGATCTGAAAGAACAGTTCCGTACTGCCTTCGAAGTGGAGCCGCGCTGGTTGGTGGAAGCCGCCAGCCGTCGTCAGAAGTGGATCGACCAGGCCCAGTCCCTGAACCTGTACATTGCCGAAGCCAACGGCAAGAAACTGGACGTGACCTACAAGATGGCCTGGCTGCTGGGTTTGAAAACCACCTACTACCTGCGCGCCATCGGTGCCACCCAGACGGAAAAATCCACCATCAATGACGGCAAGCTCAACCGGGTGTCTTCCAAGGTGGAAGAGCCGGCAGCCGAATTCGGCCAGGCCGCCGACGTACCGCAAGCCTGCTCCCTGGATGATCCGGATTGCGAGGCTTGCCAGTAAACGCCGGACGCATGACGCCAGAGGCTCGACGCTTGCCTTTCTTTAAAGCGTCCAGCGTCAGGCATCCGGCGTCAGGCCATCTAAAGAATGCACCACCGGTGACGCCACGGCGTCACCCCTGAAAGAATATGGAGAGAGCACATGCTGAACTGGGACGAATTTAATGCGCAAGAGACGCCTGTCGCCAAGCCGCAGCCAAGCGCCGCAACGCCGCCGCAACCTGAGACGGTACCTGACCAAGCGGCACCTCAAGCTCAAGCACCGGGAGCGGGAAGTGCGCCGATTACAGGCGGAGCCGACGAACAGCGACAAGGACGAACCGAACGGGACACCACCGACGCCGTAGCCCGCGCCCGCGCCACCGTGGCGAAAATGGATGCCAGCGAAGGCGTTGCCGAGCTGGAAGGCACTGCCGGTCGTGTGGAAGTGGACGACAAGCGCATGATCAACTGCCGCGCCGACCTGAACCAGCTGGTACCGTTCAAGTACGACTGGGCCTGGCAGAAGTATCTGGATGGCTGCGCCAACCACTGGATGCCCCAGGAAGTGAACATGAACGCGGACCTGGCGCTGTGGAAAAAAACTGACGGCCTCACCGACGACGAGCGTCGCATCGTCAAGCGCAACCTGGGCTTCTTCTCCACCGCCGACTCCCTGGTTGCCAACAACCTGGTGCTGGCCATCTACCGGCTGATCACCAACCCGGAATGCCGCCAGTACATCCTGCGTCAGTCCTTTGAAGAGGCGATCCACACCCACGCCTACCAGTACTGCATCGAATCCCTGGGCATGGACGAAGGCGAGATCTTCAACATGTACCAGGAGATTCCCTCGGTTGCGAAAAAGGCCCAGTGGGGTATCCAGTACACCCGCGACCTGTCCGACCCGGAATTCACCACCGGCACCGTGGAAACCGACAAGGCACTGCTGGAAAACCTGATCGCCTTCTACTGCGTACTGGAAGGCATCTTCTTCTACTGTGGCTTCACCCAGATCCTGTCCATGGGCCGCCGCAACAAGATGACCGGCGTGGCCGAGCAGTTCCAGTACATCCTGCGTGACGAATCCATGCACGTGAACTTCGGCGTGGACGTGATCAACCAGATCAAACTGGAAAACCCGCACCTGTGGGATTCCCAGATGCGCGACAAGGCCACCCAGATGATCCTGGAAGGCACCGAGCTGGAAATCCAGTACGCCCGCGACACCATGCCGCGCGGCGTGCTCGGCATGAACGCCGCCATGATGGAAGAGTACCTGCAGTTCATCGCCAACCGCCGCCTGGTCCAGCTGGGCCTGCCGGAACAGTTCAAAGGCGTGAACAACCCCTTCCCGTGGATGAGCGAAATCATGGACCTGCGCAAGGAGAAGAACTTCTTCGAAACGCGGGTGACCGAGTATCAGGTCGGTGGTGCGTTGAGCTGGGATTAATCAGTGACGATGCGATAACACGCTGACCATCTAGAAGGCGTTTTTGCTACCAAGCAAAAGCGCCTTTTTTCTATCAACTACTATGATGCACAGGTGTGTTTAGGCTTATTTAACTGGCCATCATTGCCAAAAGGGTCACTTGCTATACCATAACCTACACTTGGTTTCTGGATCGTGACGGATCACCATGGAATCTAGCGGACAATACGGAGCCCACCTGCACACACCTTCAAGCCTAGTAACGCTATTAGTCATTAGCAGCTAAGGACTTCTACCTCTTTTTTTAGCACGAAGAGAATCAACAACCGCTCTAGGCACACCTCCTGGCATGCAATTCCCGAGTTACCCACAGAGAGTAGACACCCTTTATAGTTAGGGTAGCCCCTAATGGAGGTGTGTCATGGCCAAGAAACAGCGGCAAGCATATACGGAAGACTTCCGTAGAGAAGCCGTCCGCCGATCCGACCAACCAGGGAATACGGCGGTATCGGTTGCCAAGGAGTTGGGTTTGCACCCCGGCCAGATCTATAACTGGCGCCGCCAGTTTTCTCGCCTTTCCGATAAGCAATTCAATAGCCTGGACGGTGTCGATTACTCCAAACACGAATCCGAGGAAGTGCGACGCCTCAAGCGCGAGCTCAATGAAGCGCGTAAGGAGAACGAATTCCTAAAAAAGGCTGCTGCGTACTTTGCGAAGCACCAAGAGTGAAGTACGCGGTCATTGCCGAGTATTTGGGACATTACTCCGTCGTGTTGATGTGCCGAGCCATGAACGTATCCCGCTCAGGGTTCTACAAGTGGCTGAAGCGCCCGCCCTGTGCTGCTCAGCTACGGCGCGAACAGGTGGAGAGCAAGGTTGTTGAACTGTTTGCGGAGTTCAAGGCCCGCTATGGCGCCCCCAGGCTTGCTGATGAATTGGCAGATGCGGGTCTGCCATGTTCGAAGAATTTTGTAGCCAATATCATGCGGTTGCGGGGTATCCGGGCACGCAACGGTAAGGGGTTTCACTATCGCCCAGCCAGCCCGACGATGATCAATGTGGAAGAGAACCGGTTGCGTCGTCGGTTTCGGGCGGAGGGGCCAAATCAGAAATGGGTGACGGATATCACCTATATCTGGGTCAATGGGCGCTGGCTCTATCTTGCGACGGTAATGGATCTTTATTCTCGTGCCATCGTTGGCTGGAAGCTGGATACCTCAATGACAGAGAGGCTGGCGATGGATGCACTTGCAATGGCGTACGCAAATCGGGATATCCAGCCCGGACTGATAATTCACTCTGATCGTGGGGTTCAGTTCCGTTCCGTGAAATATCTCGATCTGGTTCGTTCACGAGGCTGTTTGCCGAGCATGAGTCGCCAGGGTAATTGTTGGGATAATGCGGTAATGGAGTCTTTCTATAGCAGGCTCAAGGTGGAGCTGATCTATGCGGAGCAATATGCTTCCATCGAAGCAGTCCGATCCGGTATCTTTGAATACATAGAAATCTTTTATAACCGCAAACAGAGACACTCTGCGATTGGAAACATCAGTCCAGCAGAGTTTGAGCGCAGGTGCGCATAACAGTGTCTACTTTTTGTGGGTAGGACCAATTCCGCCCCCCCATGTTTGTCCTGTTTCCTTTAATGTTGGATCGCTGGGGATTCCTAGTTGCCATAGCAGCTTGTAGCATTGTGCTGACAATTGTTTGCTTTGTATTCCTCGGTCTACTGGTCTGACTTTTCCGCATTGAGATCTGATACCGTAATGCATCCGGCAGGCTTAACCACACCCCGGCCTCCAATAGGAACCCGACACCACACGCGGTTGAGTTGATCAGCCCCTGATTCACGCTGTCAGTCACTTTATCGGCGTCAGCGTCGCTACTCGCTGCTGGAAGCCATCGACAACGTTCGGTAGCCTGGAAGGTGATCAGCCTGAGCCTGGCTATGATCACAAAGCTCATGGTCCGAAAGCGTTTCGATGATTCGGCAATCCGCTACCCTGCCAATTTGGCACTGGCCAAGCATCCTTTCCAGTTCGTCACGCATAGCATGCAATCGCTTTATTCGGTTTTTCACCTGCTCTAGGTGGGCGCGGGTCAGCTCATCGACAGCCTGACATGACGCCTGGGGCTCACTGGACAGCACGATCAGTTCACGAATCTCGGTGAGGGTGAAGCCCAGCTCTCGTCCGTGACGAATGAACAGCAAGCGCTGCAAGTGGATCTGCATATATCGCCGCTGGTTGCCTTCACTACGTGCCACCGGCGGTAACAACCCTTCTTTTTCGTAGTGGCGAATCAGACCAACGGTGCAACCTGAGGCATCCGCAAGCTTCCCGATAGTGAGCATATGGTTGAACCTGCAACTATTGTAGGTTTTATACTGGCACCCGAACTGGC